>CAYOLA010000141.1:0-3302 GCA_964404735.1 uncultured Bacteroidales bacterium | reverse complement strand
GAATTATACTTCTAAGATATTGAATATCAATATTGTGCATAACTTTTTTAATTTTAAATACTAACATTTTTATTAACATTCCAAACCGCACAACGCGTTATTTCTTAATTAATTGTTAAGCGATTTCGCTGCCACGGCTTAAGTTCGTACCTTTACGGGGCGTTTATCAAGCTGCCTTATTTGAACTTTCCGCTACATATTGCACGGCGTTATCTGGTTTCACGAAAATCACACAACATTATTAATGTGATCTCGGGGATCTCGGTACTGGGCATTACCGTGGGTACCATGGCACTGATCATCGTGTTGTCGGTCTTCAACGGCTTCGAGTTACTCATTATCTCCCTGTTCAACTCCTTTAATCCCGACCTGGAGATCACGGTCGATAAGGGAAAGACCTTCACCCTGCAGGATGTAAATGCAGGCGAAATAGAAAAGATCGCGGCTGTGCTTTATGTTGTGCCCGTGGTAGAGGAGAATGCCTTGTTCAAAAACGGGAACCGGCAATATATTGCCAGGATGAAAGGGGTGGGGGATGATTTTCGCTATATGACCGGCATCGAATCGGCCATCATCGACGGTGAGTTCAGGCTGGAACAGGGACAACAGGCCTGTGCCGTTTTTGGTGCCGGCGTTTCCTGGCACCTTGGTGTAGTCCCCGGCGAATTCGCCGATAATGTAAGCATATTTGTTCCCAGCCGCACTTCGGCTTTCCGGCCGGGCTTCGAACAGGCTTTTAACCAGGGGCAGGTTATCCCGAAGGGGGTATTTTCTATACAGCAGGAATTTGATATCGGCATCGTGCTGGTCCCCATCTGGTTTGCAAGGGAATTGCTCGAATATGCGGATGAGGTGACAAGCCTGGAAATTGGTTTGACGGAAGGTGCCGATGCCGGCGCCGTCAAAGCACAGGTCAGCAAACTGGCCGGTGAGGGTTTCAGCGTTAAAGACCGCTATGAACAGGAGGAGATGCTATACAAGATCATGAACTCCGAGAAATGGATCATCTTTGTGATCCTGGCGTTCATCCTTATGATCGCCACCTTTAACGTGATCGGTACCCTTTCGATGTTGATCATCGACAAGCAAAAGGATATAGCCGTGTTGCACAGCCTGGGCGCAAACCATGCAATGATCAGGCGCATCTTTCTGCTCGAAGGCCTTCTGATCTCCCTGGCAGGCGCCATTGCTGGCCTGATCCTGGGTGGCCTGATCAGCTGGTTACAGCAGGAATTCGGCCTGATCCGTTTAGGCAAAGGCGACGGATCCCTCATTATCGATGCCTATCCGGTATTGTTGAAATGGGCCGATTTTGCCTACGTTTTTATAACGGTTTTTGTGATCGGGTTTCTGGCTGCCTGGCTGCCGGTAAGACGGATATCACGTAATTACCTAAGACAACGACTGGCATGAAGATATATACGGCAGATGCAGGAACTGTGCCTCTGTTGATGATTTTTTGGTTTATATATGTTGTAAAATATATACCTTTGTCTACTCCGAACTCCAATTAATCATACATATATGTATATTTCGATGAAAAAACTGTACAAGCTCCGCATCCGCCGGCAACTGATCCTTGCCGTGTTTTCCTCTTTTTTCCTGGTTTCATTGGCCGGTGCACGCGACATTGTTGTGGCCGAAGGCGGGTCTACCAAGCTGGAGATCAGCTTAAATACATACGAAGCCCTGCATTTCGAAAACCAACTGGCCTTTATCCGTATGATAAAGGTTGACACGGAAATTGGAATATTTTCCGAATTGGTGGTTCCCGGGTATTCGTCGACATACCTGGCAGGCTCACCCAAGCTCCCTGTGAACAGGAAGTTGATGGAAATCCCTTTCGGAGCCGTGCCCGAACTGCGGATTACCGGATATGAGGTTGAAGAGTATGATCTTGCCGCCCTGGGCATCGACTTCCCGCTGATACCGGCACAGCCGCCGGCTCCTAAAGATGGCAGCCTCCCGGATTTTGAATATAATGCGGCTGCCTATGCCAGGGATGCTTATACCAACGATCCGCTGGTTGAGATTGAGGTGCTGGGGATCATGCGCGGACTTCGCATAGCCCGGATCGACATCTGTCCTGTGCAATATAACCCGGTAAGTAATAAAATCAGGGTTTACAGGAATATTGAGGCCGAAGTGTTTTTCAGGGATGCCGATATCATTTCAACACTGGCGGAAAAACAGAAAAGTGAAACACCCTATTTTAAAATTGCCGGAGCCTCGCTGCTTAACTATAAACCATTACAGGCTGCCTCCAGGGATACCATCACAAAATACCCGGTCAAATTTGTGATCGTATCTGACCGGATGTTCGAGGCCCAGCTCCAGCCCTTTATCGAGTGGAAAACAAAAAAGGGTTTTCATGTGGTAGAAGCCTATACCGATGAAACGGCAGTGGGAAATACGACCGCCTCCATCAAGAATTACCTCCAGGGCCTTTACAATGCCGGGACCCCGGAAGACCCGGCCCCCTCCTTTGTCCTCTTTGTGGGCGATGTTGCCCAGATCCCTGCTTTCAGCGGAAATGCGGGATGGCATGTCACCGACCTGATGTATGTTGAATACACCGGCGACTATTTCCCCGAAGTATATTACGGCCGCTGGTCGGCAACCAGTCCCGCCGAACTGCAGCCGCAAATCGACAAGACCCTGCAGTACGAGCAATATACCATGCCCGACCCGTCCTTTTTCGATGAGGTGGTGATGGTGGCCGGCATGGACAGTGGTCATGGAAACGACTGGGGCAATGGTCAGATCAACTACGGAACCGAAAATTATTTCAATGCCGCCCATGGCCTGATCTCCCATACATACCTGTATCCTGAGTCGGGTAGTCATGCCGCAGATATCATCCAGAATGTCAGCGACGGTGTATCCTTCGGGAACTACACGGCACACTGCTCCGCCAGCGGATGGGCAAGTCCTTCCTTTACCATCTCTGATGTGGCCGGACTGCAGAATCAGGATAAATACGGTGTACTGATCGGAAACTGCTGTTCCTCCAATGAGTTTAATAACTATTGCTTCGGAGAAGCCCTGCTTCGTGCCGAAAACAAAGGCGCAGTTGCCTATATCGGTGGAACCAACAGTACTTATTGGGACGAAGACTATTATTTCGGTGTTGGTGTGGGTGCCATCACCGAGGATCCGCCCTCCTACGAAGAAACTACACTGGGTACCTACGACCGGGCCTTTCATGACCATGGCGAACCCTGGGAAGACTGGTACACCACAACCTACCAGATGATCTTTGCCGGAAACCTGGCAGTTACGGAAGGGAAACCCGGATCGGC
>CAYOLA010000140.1:0-4032 GCA_964404735.1 uncultured Bacteroidales bacterium | reverse complement strand
TTTTCAATTTGAAATGGTATGTTCAATATTGAATATTACATTGACAATACAGAATACATAATTTCACATTCCTTGGGTGTGCAAAGATAAAATAAATATTATTCGTATAGACATTCCGGCCAAATTGTCAGCCGGATATTTTAAACATCAAAAACACAACTTACTGTTATCCAATTATATTAACTTTTTGGCATACTTTATGACAAAGACTTCCCATCTCAATCATTGCCCGAAAAAAATGTAATTTTGACAAGAAAGTATAAAATATACAAGATACAATATTCAATATAAAAATTAATTACCCAGCACCCAACACCATCCAAAACAACATATCATGAACGAAAACACCGAAAAAACCAAATGCCTGATCATCGGATCCGGCCCGGCTGGATATACCGCCGCCATCTATGCCGCTCGTGCCGACCTGAAGCCCATGATGTATCAGGGGCTGCAGCCGGGCGGACAGCTGACCACCACCACCGAGGTAGAAAACTTCCCGGGCTACCCCGACGGCACCCAGGGCCCGGAGATGATGGAAGACATGAAAAAGCAGGCCGAGCGCTTCGAAACCGACGTGCGCTGGGGCATGATCACCGGGATCGACCTTTCGAAGCGGCCTTTCATCGCCAGGGCCGACGACGGTAAGGTGATCGAGGCCGAAAGCGTGATCATCGCCACCGGAGCCACCGCCAAATGGCTCGGGCTTGAATCGGAAGCTGAATACAACGGATATGGTGTTTCGGCATGTGCCACCTGCGACGGGTTTTTCTACAAAGGGAAAGACGTGGCCATCGTGGGCGGCGGCGACACGGCAGCCGAAGAAGCCACCTACCTGGCCAAACTCTGCAACAAGGTATACATGATCCACCGCCGCGACGAACTCCGTGCATCAAAAGCGATGCAGAAAAAAGTCTTTGAAACGGCCAACATCGAGATGGTATGGGACCATGTGCCCCTGGAAGTGACCGGCGAAAAAGAAGGCTTCGCCAAAAAGGTCACCGGTGTAAAGGTGCAAAATGTAAAGACAGGCGAGCAGAAGACCCTCAAAGTCGACGGCTTCTTCGTGGCTATCGGCCATACGCCGAATACTGAGATCTTTGCCGGCCAGCTTGAGATGGATGAAATGGGCTATATCAAGACCATGCCTGACTCAACAAAAACAAGCGTGGAGGGCGTATTCGCCGCCGGCGATGTGCAGGACCACGTCTTCCGCCAGGCCGTCACCGCCGCCGGAACCGGCTGCATGGCAGCCATCGAAGCCGAACGCTGGCTTTCATCATAGGTGTGCAGAAACCGTACCGCACGATCAGGTGCATCGAATCAAAAACCCATTTCTGACTTCAAATATCAGACTTCAGAATTCTAATACCCGTACACCCTTCCCTCAAGTTTATCAACCTTCACCCTGAAGACCATCACATCATTCACCGCCGGGGCATTGAAGGTAAATTCCTTTTCGCTGTATTGCTTCATGATGATCTTCAGCGCACTGACCTTCTCATCATAATCCTCAATGAATTCCACGGAACCGTATGCCAGCACCGAGCGGTATTTCATCCCCCAACTGCATGCCACCTCCTCGTTCACCCAACGTAAACCGTGATCGGTACTGAACGACAGGCATACGGCAGGCCGCCTGCGCAAAAGGTCAATTTTTCTGCCCTTACGCGACGAATGAAGATAAATACTGTTCCCATCGTAACCAAAATTCATGGGAACGACATAAGGCTTCCCTTCCTCATCCGTCATGGCAAGATTACATGATTCGCATTTGCCAATAATGGCATCCAATTCGGGTTTATAGGTGATCTTTCTGTTTTTCATCATTTATATTTTTAATGTTCGCAGAATGACGGAACTTCCGGGCAGCCGTACATGATTCCCTGACCGCCAGAACCGGCCATAAAGTTAAAAAAACATTCACAAACGGACAGGTCAGAACACAGGCATGCCGGGGTCACTCCCCTGACTGCCATAAAATGCACCCATGCCGAAACCAAAGATGAACTCCAACCCGCCTGCCCCGGTATCCGGGAAATAAACACCCCTTATACCCAGGTCGAAAGGCGCCACAAACCGCAGGATATGCGTTTCAAAAATAAGGTCGGCGCCGCAGGAACGGTAAATATTGCTTATCCCCTGATCCAGGCCTTCGGCATAATCACCAAAGACTGCCCCCCTGATCCTTTTCAGATACAATACAGGGCCCAGGCTCCAGTCGGGACAGGCAAGCGGCAATACATAGGTCAGCCGGAGCGTGAACAGCTCTTCATCCTGTAAGGCGCTGTATCCCCTGGGATAGGCCACCATATCGGAAAATTTGTAATCGCCCGTTTGCCTTTGCTGGTAGCCGGCGTAAATGTTAAGCCCCTGGTGGCGAAGGATACCCGGAACGTACAGGCTGGCTGTCGCCGCTGCCAGGTAACTGTTGTTATCGCGGTCGAAGGGAGTATCGCGGTAGTACAATCCCAGGGCCTGCCCCCATGCCGGATAGATATCGCGGTACGACATCTTCGCCTGCCGCGTCAGGCTAAGGCTGTATGCCATCGAAAAAATATCATTTTTCCGGAAGCTCACCGGGCTCTCGTTGCCGAGCCGGCGGAAAAACTGCTGCGCATAAATCTGTGGCTGTATGCCTCCCTGGTACCTGCCCTTACGGAACTGCAGGGGCAGGCGGAGGCCCGCCCTGAGGTTTGTTTCTTTCCAGCTTATCGCTGTCTTGCCGGGAATATATACATACTCCCTTCGCAAGCCGTGTCCGGCATAAAGGTCGATCACGGGATACCAGCCGCGATAGCTGTATTCACCATAAACGGTACCGGCTTCCTCGGCCAGGTTGTAGCCATACCCGGCGCTCAGGAAGCTGGAGCCCAGCAGGTTCTGCGACATGACAGAAATACCGGGCCGGATGCTGTAGCTTGACACGTCGATGCCCAGGGGCGCCCAACTGTGAAAATTGAAGAGCATGGAAGCCTTTGAATACCTTTTCGACGGATTGGCTGCAGGGGTAATGTCCGATCCATCCGGAGCCGGTGTTTCCTGTAAGGCGATGGCCTCATGCAAGCCTGCCGAACGGTATTCAACCTCGTTGAGCGGGCGCCATTCATCAGGGTCGACCGGAAGGGCAAGGATGCGGTGCCCCATGGCAGTATAGTCAGAAAACAGCAGCCTGCTGCCGTCATCCGACAGGCCGGGATCGAGGGCGCCAAAGCGGGAGTCAGTAACCTGATATATCCCCCCTTGTTCAAGATGAAGCGCATAAATGTCGGAAATCCCCGACCAGGAACCGGTAAAGAAAACATAGGGTGCATGGTAAACAGGCTGGGAAATATCAGCATAATCCCATTGGGTAAGCATTTTGCTCCTGCCCGAAGCAAGGTCGAATTTAGCAATGCATTTCCCTTCCCCACACAGCAGGATGGCGATCAGCATTTCATCGCCTGCCCAGGCCGGCATCTGGGGAAAAGTATTGACCGGGACGGGAATACGTTTTATAACGCTTGCCGAAGATGCATCCATTACCAGGATGGCATAGCGGCCAAGGCTGTCGGCATGCACCGCCGCCAGCATCGAGCCGTCATCAGAGAGGGCCGGAGCAAACAAACGCATGCGCACCTTCAGGTCATTGGTCTTTCGCGAAGCCAGGTCATGGATCCTCACCACGGTATAGCTCCTGTTTTGCCAGCGCGGATCAGGCCGTGTCTCAATCCAGCAGATCTTTCCCGCAGCGCAGGAAAGTGTTTCGGTTTTCAAATAACCCGGGGTGAAGATGATCCTTTCGCTGCCCCCTGCACCGATGCCCACGAAGCGGGTGATGTCGTCCAGCCCCGACCGCATGGCAAGAATCAGTGTGTCGCTGATATAAAAGGGATGCCTGTAGCTTGTATACTGATCCGGTCCGGTGCTGATCCTATGCGCTCCGCTTTGATGGATGCCGGCATCCTGCACTTCCCATAAGGCCTGCAGTTCCGTCATACAAGCCTGATAGAAGGGCCTTTTCCTTTTTCCGCTCACATCCCTGATCCCTTTCTG
>CAYOLA010000139.1:0-9484 GCA_964404735.1 uncultured Bacteroidales bacterium | reverse complement strand
ATCGAAGGCCAAGAAAGAAACTAGGTTACAATAAACCTTTTGAACTATTTTATAATTTTATAAACCATAAAGTTGCATTTGCTAGTTGAATCTACCTTTCACAGGGCGTTCTGGAAATGCAAGCCGGCGACGCCATTGATCTGCGCTTTAGTTCTACCATGAGCAGCAATTCAATTGGCATCTTTCTGATGAACATTACCGTGATGAAAGTGGGAGAATCCGCTGAGTAGTAAATCCGCATCATCCCGGGAACCTTAACGTCTGTCTTTTTTGCAAAATATTTTCCTGTTTAATGCATGTCATGGCATTTAGGCATTCTAAATATTAAGTGTGCGGAACACTTAAAAATTATTTCAAAGGGATTTTCTTTAATGCAACAATGCAGAAGATCATACTCCTGTTCTGCATGATTCCACTTTTTTTTCAATTTAACAGAACATTAACAAGACTTAATTGTTTGAATCTGTAAGTTTGCACAATTAAATTAATTTAGACTAAATAAAAATAATATCCATGAAACCCAAATTCTCATTTTTCATTGTATTCTCCATGGTTTTGACCATGTCATATGCCCAGGTGGCGATCAACGATACCGGAGCAGAGCCTGATGCCAGCGCCATACTGGATGTACAGTCCGAAAACAAAGGCATCCTGATACCCCAGTTACGGATCCTCGACATCAATTCCGCCAGCGATCCGGTGAATAACCCCGCCGAAGGACTTTTGATCTACAATACCGGAACGGTAGATACCGATCCCGGCTTTTACTTCTGGACCGGCACCCGCTGGAACCAGATCACGAATATAGATACCGAACTTACCGAAGTTCAGCTATCGCAGTTTTCCGAAGCAGCCGAATTATACGAAAACAATGATTTCGGTTCTCCCACAAACCTTGCTTTGCAAAATAGCAGCACTTATTATGGTTGGATGAGTGCAACGGAGGGGGAGGCATTCGGAAATACTTACGTTGACACCGGTAACGCCATTTCCGACCAAATCATCGTTGGAGAAGACGGCCTTTACCAGGTGCAGCTTACCATGTCGTTCGGTGGAAGTAACAATACACAGGTCAGGGGCACGGTCTTCCATACGCCTGTAGGCCAACCATCCGTTGAATCCAAAATCCGCTTTTTGAGCAGGCTTCATGCTGCAGGTGACCTGGCTTCTGCTTCGACCAACGGCCTGATCAGGCTTTCGGCAGGGGATGCTTTGGATGTTCGTTTTAATTCAACTTCCAATGGCAAAAACCTGAACATATACACCATCAATTTCATTGTGAACAAGGTAGCCAACTAATACCGGCAATTTATCATTGATATATCAAAGGGTGCCATCCGGAGCGGATGACACCCTTTTTTTCTTTAAGGTCTCAAGGGTGATATTTTCCGCCCCGCGGGGCGGATTTCAAAAGATCCCTATGCATACCCCGGCAGCTTGCCGCGGGTTGCTTCCTGTTTAATGATGCAAGTATGTGAATCGGTGGCTGATACAATCCACACCGCCATATCCTGCCATGGCGTTAATCCGTAAGCGGAGTTTTATTTCAATACTTTTTTCCAGATATAATCGGCCAGCTCTTTCCCGGCTTTTGCATATGCCTCGCCAATGCGGTACTCGGTGTCGAAGTCGCCGCCCATGGCCCCGCGGCCGGGAACCTTGTCCATCGCGATCACCGCCAGGACATTTTCGGGATTATCGGTCTCTACGAAAACAAATTCAACATTGATGGAGGCATCTTTCCTCGATATGCCGATGTTGAATCCCGGCTCCAGAAAGGTAGTCCTGATGATCAGGGTATGGTCTGCATTCGGATAGCTCCCGGTCCTTATTTCCTGGCCCTTCCCATACATGATGATATTGAACAGTTCTTCGAACTTGACATGATAGGTATCTTCCTTGTCGTTATGCCATTCGGCCTCCCAGAGGTCTCCGCTGCCGGGCTCCTTTTCGTCGCGCTCCTGTTTTTTCTTGTCGATGTATGCCTGTTCGGATTTGAATTTTCCCACGGCCATCCGGCTGTAATCATATTCGGCATTCAATTCGGTAACTTCCTTCAGGAAACCAGGGTCACCGCTTTTCACGGAAATTTTCTGCGCCTGGACGGATGTCAGCAACAAGCCCGTCAAACAAATGGTGATAAGGATCTTCAGCTTTTTCATCTTTTTACTTTTTTTATGGATGGTTAATAATTATTGAGGTTTTCTGTATCCTGGTTTCGATCGTCAAAAATACAATATCAAAATATAATCGCAATGTTATTATTTTGATTCACGCTAAAATAATCTTTCTTTCTGCCGGCGTTCCGGGAATAATTGTGATCCTGGATCATTTGGAATGCCATCTCGCGGCGATATTTTTGTTTATAAATGTTACAGTTGCCTCTTGTTTATTCCTGTGCCCGGCAAACGGGCAAAGGACCCTTCACAGGGGTAATTTACAATTCGTTAACATTCCATTCCGGGAAAATTGATGATCTTTGCAGCCATTCATTGTTTGCGTTTGAAAATCACGCAGCTTTCAGCAGATATTCATGCCAGTAAAAGCGAAATACTACATCATTGCCCTGTCGGCCCTGCTTATTGCAGCCTATTTTGTGGTGGCTGCGGCTTTTCCAAAGGATCTGAACCGTTTCCCCCTTTTCGTGCTGATCATCCTGCTTGATTTTTACCTCTGGTTTTCGATCCGTAAGCGGGTGTATGCACTGGGCATGCCTGTTAAATACCTGCTGGGAATTCTTTACTGGATCCCTTTTTCAATGGTTCTTTTGCTGGGTATCGCATCCATATTCATTAATGTTTACATCTGGCAGCCGCAGTGGGCCACACTTTTCGGCGGGATCATTTTTATTACCTATATCGCCAAGCTTTTCACCATACTGGTCTTTCTCGCGGCCGATCTTATCCGCATTACCGGCCATGTGGGCCGTTTCCTGTATCACAGGAAAAAAGGAACGCCATGCCCCGAAAAAGGTGCCAGAATGAGCCGTGCGGGTTTTCTTACCAAACTGGGCCTGATCGGAGGCGGCTTTGTCCTGAGCGGACTCATCATCGGCGCAGTACGCTGGGCCTACGATTTCAGGATCAGACGGGAATACCTCAGATATCCCTTGTTGCCCCGGCAACTGCACGGACTAAAAATCGTGCACATTTCCGACCTCCACCTCGGCAGCTGGGCCAATGGGGCGGCCATGCAGGAAGCAGTGGACGCCATCAACGAAGAAGATCCCGACTTGATATTTTTTACGGGCGACCTGGTGAATTTCGTCACCGGCGAGGCATACAGGTATCAGGATATCCTGGCACAGGCAAAAGCCCGTTATGGCGTTTATGCCGTTTTGGGCAACCACGACTACGGCGATTACGTAAAGTGGACCACAAAGGCTGAAAAGGAACAAAACCTGCGCGACCTGGAGGAATTGTATCATGATATGGGATGGAAGCTGCTGCGGAACAGCCATGCCATGGTATACCCGGGGAATGTCCCGCTGGCCGTGATGGGCGTTGAGAACTGGAGCAGCTACGAACGTTTTCCGAGTTACGGGGATATTCTAAAGGCCCTGAAGGGAACCGAAAATGCATCTTTCAGGATCCTGCTCTCCCACGATCCAACCCATTGGGAAAATATCATCAGCAAGCACCACCCGAATATCGCCCTTACCCTGTCGGGACATACCCATGGCTTCCAGTTCGGCGTGGAACTCAAAAATTTCCGCTGGAGCCCCGCACAGTATATGTACAGGCACTGGGCCGGATTATATGCCAACCCCGCAACCGATACCCCCCAGTACCTCTATGTAAACCGCGGGCTGGGAATGATCGGCTACCCCGGGAGGATCGGGATCATGCCCGAGATCACTGTCATTGAGCTGCATCCCTGACCCGTTTGTTTTCCGGCTTCTTTTCCGGCTCCCCGGCCTGAATATTATTTTGCAAAAAATTTGCATTATGAACATATGTGCAATATATTTGCAGAAAAATTCTATGCCCCGTACAGAGAAAAACCGGCTTGTCCATACGCCTCCGATCTTCTCGCAATTTAAACCCATCGGCGTGCGTATTCATGAATTGCAGCAGACTCAATTGACGCTTGATGAATTTGAGGCCTTTCGCCTTACCGATTACAATGGCCTGTCGCACGCCGAATCTGCCGATGAAATGGGTGTTTCCAGATCCACCTTTACACGCCTGATCGAACGCTCGAGAAAAAAGATCGCCGACTTTATCATCGAAGGAAAAGTTTTGCTGATTGATGGAGGCAATATACACTTCCGGAACAATATTATCCGTTGCAGAAGTTGTGGACAAATGTTCAAAACATCGATCATGAACGAAATTAGCGAATGCCCGGCCTGCCACTCACCCGACCTGATCAACCTCGCGGGTGGCTTCGGGCATGGGAAATGTTGCCGTATATAATTATTAATCAATATAAAATGGAGGTTGTTATGCCAGGATTTGATCGCAGCGGTCCCTTGGGCAGAGGCCCGATGACCGGCAGAAAAAGTGGTCTTTGTACCGGAAATACCATTGATAATGAATTTAGGGGTGGTGCCGGAGGGCGCGGCCGCGGAAGAATGCGGGGCAGGGGATATGGCAGGAGCGGAGGATGGGATATGCAGCCGTATACCGGCAACGATGCCGATACCGCAATGAACAGCATGAAGGAGGAAATGGGCGAGATGCGAAAACAAATCGAAGCCCTGACCGAAAAGCTTTCAAAGCTGCAAAAACCGGAATGATCCTTTCTGTAAAAAACCAAAGTGATATTGAAAAAAAACTGATATGATGAAGATCGCAGTTCCGGTCGTAGGAGACCGCCTGACGCCCCATTTCGGGCATTGTGAAAAATTTGCCATCCTGACCATCGACGGGCAGGACAGGTACCGGCTTGAATATCTGGTTCCTCCGGCTCATGAGCCCGGGGTATACCCGCATTTCCTGGCCGAAAAAGGGGTGAATATTATCATTGCCGGTGGCATGGGATCCAGGGCGCAGGAGATATTTGCCCAAAACAACATCCGGGTTATCACCGGCATTGAGCAGGGTGATCCGCGTGATATCGCAGAAAAATACCTGAGGGGCGAATTACTGCCCGGTGATAACCTCTGTGATCATTAAACCCACGCCATGCCCGTTCGGGAAATGATATGAAAATAGCCATAGCCAGCGGAAAGGGGGGCACAGGCAAAACCAGCCTGGCCACCAACCTGGCTTCCTTCCTGTCCAAAAGCCGGGAAGTGGTGCTGGTGGATATGGACGTGGAAGAACCCAATGCCGGCATTTTCATAAAAGGCCGCTTCCTTTCGTCGGTCAACAGGTATAAAGCCGTTCCGCAATGGGAACGGGAGAAATGTGAATTTTGCGGGAAATGCCAGGAGGTGTGCAACTTTCATGCGATCATACAACTGCCGGATGAGATAACCATATTTCCGAATCTTTGTCATAGCTGTTACGCCTGCGCGGAACTTTGTCCGGTTTCAGCCATATCAATGGTGAAAAGCAGGACAGGAACATCGGCCACTTTTTTGGCAAAAAATATCCGACTTATCGAAAACAGGCTTGATGTGGGCGAAGAACAGGCCGTTCCACTGATATCTGCCTCGCTGGAGGAAATAGATGAACAGTACGGCCATGATGCCATTGTCATCATGGATGCCCCGCCGGGAACCTCCTGTCCGTTCATTGAGGTGGTGGCGGATGCCGACCTGGTGATCCTCGTGAGCGAACCAACGCCTTTTGGCCTGCACGATCTGAAGCTTGCCCTGGAAACACTGGATGTGGTCAATGGAAATTATGTAGTTGTGCTTAACCGATATGGAACAGGCAATAAGGAGGTGGAATTATTTTGCGAAGCGAAAAAAATCCCGCTTATCGCGAAGATCCCCCATTCGCGGAAAGCCGCCGAACTATGCAGCAGGGGCAGGCTGATCTATGCCGAAATTGCTGAAATAGGGAGGGAGATCGAAAAGGTGGCGGCTTATGTCCTTTCCCGTAAAACCAAATGAAATGGCAGAGGAAATCGTCGTATTATCGGGTAAGGGAGGCACCGGGAAAACATCCATCACGGCTGCACTGGCATATCTTTGGGGCGACAGGGCCATTGTGGCCGACTGCGATGTGGATGCAGCTGACCTGCACCTGCTCATGCAACCCCGAAAGCTGAAGGTGTTTGATTTTTTAAGTGGCGAACTTGCCGCGATCAATCCTGATCTCTGCACCGGCTGCGGCATATGCGCCGAAATTTGCCGTTTTCACGCCATTGAACAAAGCGGTGGCGGCTACCGGGTCAGGGAATACCGCTGTGAAGGCTGCGGATACTGTGCCAGGGTTTGCCCCGAAGAGGCCATCACCAACATTGTGCCGAAAGCGGGCGAATATTACATCTCACTGGCGCGTACCGGCGCCGTCATGGTTCATGCACAACTGGCGGCAGGCGCCTCCAACTCGGGAAAACTTGTGGCCAGGGTCAGGGAGGAGGCCGCCAAACAGGCAGGCATCAATAAAAAAGACCTCATCATTGTCGATGGCCCTCCGGGTATCGGATGCCCGGCCATATCATCCCTCTCGGGTGCCGGCTTTGTATTGCTGGTGAGCGAAGCAGGCCTGTCGGGCTTTCACGACCTGGAACGGATCGCCCAGCTTGCAAAACATTTCGGTGTTCAGGCCGGATGCCTGATCAACAAGGCTGACCTGAACCCGGAAATGAACAAAAAGACCAGGGACTATTTGAAAGAGCACAACATCGCACTCATTGGCGAAATACCCTATCATGATGCCTTCACCAGGGCTGTGGTGGCAGGTAAGACCATCGTGGAAATGGACCATGAACCCCTGAACAGGGCGATTGCTTCCTGCGGCGAAAAAATTATTGAAATGTTAAACTAAACCTATGGCATTATGAAAATCGGATTTACTTCAAAAGGTAAAAACTGGGAATCGGATATCGACCCGCGCTTTGGCAGGGCTGAATACCTGCTGGTTTATGATGAGCAGGAGAACCGGCTTGAGGCCGTTGATAACAATGAAGTGAGCGAAAAAGGGCACGGGGTGGGGCCCGTAGTGGCCCAAAAATTCTTCAGGCTGAAGGCGGATGTCATCATTACGGGGAACGGCCCCGGCACCAATGCTGCCACGATCGTGGATAAGACGGGCATGGCAATATACACCGGCGCGGAAAAGATGACGGTGCGCGAAGCATACGAAAGCTATAAAAAGGGTCATTTACATAAATTTAATACACAAAAATCATGATCAAAACAGATGTGCTTGTTATTGGAAGCAGCGCTGCCGGCCTGGTGGCCGCTACCTCGGGAAAAAAGGCCAACCCGGGCAAAAAATTCACAGTGGTAACATGCCTGCCAAAAACGCTTATACCATGCGGTATTCCTTATGTTTTTGGCACGGTGGGAAGTACCGATAATGATATTCTGCCTGCCGAAAAAATGTTTGCGGCCAACGGTATCGATGTCATCTGCGACCTGGCAGTTGCCATCGACAGAAGCAAAAAGACCGTTAGGCTGGATTCAAAGAAAACCATTGCTTACGAAAAACTGGTGCTGGCAACCGGCTCTTTTCCTGTCAGGCCGGGTTGGCTGGAAGGGGCCGGCCTCGAAAATGTTTTCACGGTCCCGAAGGATAAAGCCTATCTCGATAAAATGCAGGAAAAATTAAAGGATTGTAAAAGGATCATCACCATTGGAGCCGGGTTCATCGGCGTTGAAATATCCGATGAATTGTATAAGGCAGGCAAGGAAGTAATATTGATTGAACAACTCCCGCATATTCTGGGGCTTGCTTTTGATGAAGACATTGCCCTGATGGCTGAAGAAACGCTTAAGAACAGGGGTGTAAAACTGATGACAGGCACCTCTGTTAAAAGACTTGAAGGGAAAGACCGCTTCGAAGCAGTTATTCTCGACGACGGGCAGCGCATCGGGGCCGATGCCGTGATCCTGGCCATGGGATACCTGCCCAATACCTCTCTGGCGGAAAAGGCCGGTTTAAGCATAAGCGAAAAGGGCTTTGTCAAGGTTGACGAGTATATGAGGACGGAAGATCCCAGTGTATTTGCAGTTGGCGATTGCGCCGAAAAGCGTGATTTCTTTACACGGAAGCCCAGCATGGTCATGCTGGCTTCAACCGCCTGCGCCGAAGCCCGCATTGCGGGCATGAACCTGTATAAGCTGTCGGCCATTAAAACGTTTAGCGGTACGCTTTCGATCTTCTCAACCGCACTGGGTGAACATGGCTACGGAGTGGCCGGCCTGACCGAAAAAGTGGCCAAAAGCGAGGGCTTCGATTATGTTACAGGCATATTTGAAGGGATCGACCGGCACCCCGGCGGATTTAAGGATGCACACAAGCAATATGTAAAGCTGATTGTTTCGCGTGAGGCAGGGATCATCCTGGGAGGAGCCGTTTCGGGTGGTTTGTCGGTGGGTGAATTAACAAATACCATCGGCATCATCATCGAAAACAAAATGACGGTCAATGCGCTCCTGACTTCACAGATTGGCACGCATCCCCTGCTTACGGCATCCCCTGCGGGTTATCCGCTGATCAAGGCTGCAGAAGCCGCTGCCGAAAAAATTCTGACACATGCTGCATAATCTCTAATCATAAAGATCATGGCTTATATAATCGAAAAAGATGAGTGCACTGCCTGCGGGGCCTGTATCGATGAATGTCCCGTTGAAGCCATTACAGCGGGTGATGATTATTATACGATCGACCCCGCTATATGCACCGATTGCGGCAGTTGTGCCGATGTTTGCCCGGTCGACGCGATACATCCCGATTAGGGGATGTACCGGTCGGGAGGAAATGGCTGATGTCGCATTATGGCAGGACCCTGGCTGTTATACGGCACGCAATGAATGCCGCATAAGGATAAATATGTAAAATCATTTGTTATGAAAAATCATGTAAAGATCGGGATCATCATCTGTGACCGCTACAGCGATTGCGCGGGCGGCAAATGTTTCAGGGCCCTGCAAAGGCGTGAGGGTGCATTCAGCATATACGGCAAGGATGCTGTGCTGGAGGTGGTGGGATATACCACCTGCGGGGGATGCCCCGGCGGAAATATTGAATATGCCCCGGCCGAATTGCTGAAAAACGGAGCGGATGTGGTACACCTGGCCACCGGCCTGCTGGTGGGCTATCCTCCCTGTCCCCGTATCCGGCATTTCAGCGATTTTATTGAATGCCAGTACGGCCTGAAGGTTGTGGCGGGAACACATCCCATCCCCGAAAAGTACTTCATTAACCATACCCAGATGAAAACATGGTCGGAGCCCTGGTGGGAGGAATTGCTCAAAGCCACCCTGACCGATGTAAAGACGAGGATTGCCTATGACTGACCATCAGAAACCGCAACGCACTTACCTGTTTGGCCCCGTTCCTTCGAGGAGGCTGGGTGCTTCCCTGGGTATCGATCTGGTGCCGCATAAAACCTGCACCTTTAATTGCATCTATTGTGA
>CAYOLA010000138.1:0-4032 GCA_964404735.1 uncultured Bacteroidales bacterium | reverse complement strand
TACTGCTTTTCTTGCAATTATTGATATAAAAAAATCACAAGTTATCAACATTATATAGTTGATAATCAATGTTTTGAAATGTTTGTAAGGAGGGACTATTTATCCGGTGAAAATCTTCAGGATCAAAACCGACCGGAATGGCTGTTCATGTATGATAAAAAAAGGGAGAAGCCATGCCGGCTCACTCCCTTTCTACAGATTTTTAATAAAAATTCCTATCTGATGATCACTTTTTTATTGACGGAACCTTCGCTGCTGCTGAGGTTCAAAATATATATGCCTTTGGCAAAGCCGGAAACGTCGATGCGGTGGTTCATCTCGCCTGAGGGGTCGTTCAGCCGGCTGCTGTATATTGCTTCACCGGTTACGTTTACCAAACGCAGTTCAACATCGCTGTTGGCGGGGCTGCCGAAGATTACATTCAGGATGTCGGTGGCCGGTACCGGATAGATCGTGAGATCTGAAAAAATTTCGTTTTCTTTCACGCTTACATTGTCGATCTCGTAGCTGATCTCCCAGCCCTGGTAATTGTTGGTTGAGTTGGAACTGAAAGTGATGAAGACGGATCCGCTATTGCATACAAAGGGGCCCGGGATGTCGCTTCCCGAAAAAGTACCAAGGGCTGTGGTACCGTCAAAAACCTTTACAAGGTCTTTGCCTTCCTCTGTTTCAAAATAGTTGAAACTTACGGTGATGGTGTTGGCATTCGGGGGTTCGATCTTGAACATGCATGTTGATCCGGGGCTGTAATTGAATGATTCGCTGCCATCATCGAAGGTGCCTACCGGTTCGGTGATCATGGTGAGCCCTGAGCAAAAATTCGGGAACTTGGAGAAGAATTCTGCCTTGAATCCGCTGCCGTTGCCGCTTCCGTCGGTGTTCAGGGTTACGAGCAGTTTGTTGCCGCTGCTGATATGCTGCGCAGGAAGGGTGCTTCCGGTGTATTCGCCAAGCATCGGGGCAGCAGTCGTTTCACCGTCATATATCCGCAGGTAATCGCCGGCACCCAGGTCGAATTCAACAAAATAGAGGGTGATGTCGGTAATGGAGTCTTCAGCGGTCTGGGGGTCGATAAGCCAGCTTGCATCCGTATTGGGAAGGTAGTCTTCGATCGGGCCGCTGCCATCGGTAAACTGGCCTGAGAACTGGGTGATGACTTCCTGTCCTGAAGCATGGTAAGGATAGGCCGGGTCGCTGGGGTAAAAATACCTGACACAGGCCTGCCCGATGTAGTATCCGCCCACGTTGTTGAGGGCGTAAAATCCGTTGCCGTAGCCACTCCAGCCGAAGTTAAAGTGGAAGTTGTCGCCCTGATAGCCGTCGCACACAAAGGCATGGCCGCCTTCGGTGGAGCTGCCCGAATAATAGAGGGGCCGGCTCAGGTCGATCTCAGCTTTCAGGATGTTGATCCAGGCCGATTGGGTGTAGTTGCCTTTTTCGAGGTACTGTGCATTATTATACCGCCAGAAGGCATTGAGCCTGTTGGGAACGATATAGCTGTATGATCCCGATCCGTTGGGGCTGAAGTTCATGTTTACCGAAACGGCGCAGTGGTATCCGAGTTCGGCGATCGGCCAGGGATTGTGCATATTGATGTTGTCCATCATGCCGTTCCATTGGTAATAGGTGTTTTCAAAGTCGGCACACTGAACCCCGTAGGATGGGTTGCCGGGTGTGTAACAATGGTCGTTGGTGCCGTTGATGGGATAACGGTAGTAATGCATGATCTGCGACATGGCGGTGGCCACGCAGCCAACGTAGACATGCCCGCTGGGACCTGCCGGGTCTTCGGGACACATCAGGTTATAGGGGCTGTCCTGGTTCCACAGGCTGCTTACCAGGGGGTCCACATCTTTTGGGTCGCGAAGGCTGTTCAGGTTCGACACCCCGGTGGTGAGCAGGTGCGCCCACTCAGCAGCCGTTGCCTCATCTGCCGTAACATTGTTCTCGCGGATATAAGCGAACTGGTCAACATACGATTGCAGGAAACTGGAATATACATATGCATGATCACCCTTGGGAAATTCCCTTTCAAAGGCGTAGCCGATGACCGGTGTATAGGCGTCATCACCTGAAATGATGACAAAGCCGCCGGTGGCAAAGTCGAAGGCGTAAAATGCGGGGATGCCGTCGAGCATGCGCGTATGATCATAAGTGATGATCACTTCGTCGTAGGCAATGCCCGGTCCGAACTGGTTCATCTTTTCAAAATACGCGTTGGTGGCTGCCCTGCGAGCGTCTTCTTTTTTAATTTCCCCGGCCATGCCGGTTGAGATCAGCATGAGCGCCAGGCTCATCGTTAAAAGTAATAATTTCTTCATGTTATTGTTTTTATAAATTGTTTCAGTTGCGGGCAAATATATATATAAAAGTTTATTTATAGCAGCACGGCCCGTATTTTTCATTTCATTTTTTATGCTTTATGCTTCATTTAAGAGACTGTTGAAACGGCCTGAAGGTTGCAGGCTGCGATGGTTTTTTTTTACTTTAATTTATAAGGGCATCTTAATTTATGGTTCCTCCATGTTCGTGTTCAGGGGAATTGGCAATTTTTATTAATTTCGCTGATTGTAAAAACCATTGTCTTGATAAGATGTCCATATTGATCAAAAATATCAGGGAGTTGCTGCAGCTCAGGGATGAAGCAGTGAAAAAGGTGAGTGGTGCAGCCATGGCTGAACTGCCCTCGCTTCGTGATGCCTGGCTGTTGACAGGTGGCGACCGCATCATGGATTTTGGCAGCATGGATGAGATCAGCCGGATTACTTCAACCCTGCCCGCTGGTGTTCGGATTATTGATGCCGCAGGCAGGATGGTACTTCCTGCATTTTGCGATTCCCATACACACCTGGTTTACCCGGCCAGCAGGGAACTTGAATATATCGACAAGATCAGGGGCTTGTCGTACGAGGAAATTGCCCGGCGTGGCGGAGGGATCCTGAATTCGGCACGCAGGATGCATGAGGCTTCCGAAGAGGAACTGCTGGAAGCGGCCCTGCAGCGTATCCGGGAGATTACCTCCCTGGGTACGGGCGCGGTGGAGATAAAAAGCGGCTACGGCCTGAATGCCGAAGACGAACTAAAAATGCTGCGCGTGATCAGGAAGCTGCGTGATCATACACGAATACGCATCATCGCTACCTTTCTGGGTGCGCACGCCATTCCCGATGAATACAAGGGAAGGCAGGATGATTATGTCGACCTGGTGATCGGGGAGATGATCCCGCGTGTTGCCGCCGAAGGGCTTGCCGATTATATCGACGTGTTTTGCGACCGGGGATTCTTTACGGTAGCCAATACCGACCGCATCCTCAATGCAGGCATGAAATACGGCCTGCGGGCAAAGATCCATGCCAATGAACTCGACTACTCGGGCGGGGTGCAGGTGGGGGTGAAATACAATGCCCTTTCGGTCGACCACCTCGAATATACGGGCGATGAAGAGATCAGTGCCCTGCTGCAGTCCGAAACCATGCCCGTGCTACTGCCGGGCGCCTCATTTTTCCTCGGTCTCATTTATGCACCGGCCAGGAAGATGATCGATGCCGGCCTGCCGCTGGCCATGGCCAGCGACTTCAACCCGGGTTCATCACCCTCGGGGAATATGCAGTTTATCCTATCGCTGGGATCCATTGCCTGCCGGATGCTGCCCGAAGAGTCCATCAATGCCGTAACAATTAACGGGGCCTGCGCCATGGGCCTTGAGGATGAATACGGAAGTATTGGCAGGGGGAAAAAGGCGAACCTCATCATCACCCGCCCAATTCCCACTGTTGCGTACCTGCCATACGCCTATGGAAGCGATAAGGTGGAAAAGGTGATCCTGGAAGGGGAGTTGGTGGCCGATAAATGAATGCAAAACCAAAAACCGCCGGGCCTTTCCCTGCCGGATTTTTGCCCGTGACAATATTTTTTGTATATAATAAATGAATCGAAATAAATATATCTGCCAATGAAAAAACTCATCGAATGTGTGCCCAATTTCAGCGAGGGCCGTGATATGGAAGTGATCAGGAAGATCACGGATGAAAT
>CAYOLA010000137.1:0-11812 GCA_964404735.1 uncultured Bacteroidales bacterium | reverse complement strand
GGCAAAGATCCGCTCCACGGCAGATGTATCATGAAAGCCGGGCCCAATTACGTTAACGGTAATACCATTGGCAGCCACCTCCAGGGCGAGGGTCTTGGCCATGCCGGCCACGGCCATACGCAGGCTGTTGCTCAGCACAAGGTTTTCGACCGGCTGCTTGATGCTGACACTCTCACTGAAGAGAATGCGGCCGTATTTTTGACGAATGAAAAGCGGCAGCAGCCTTTTTGCAAGCATCACTTTCCAACGGACCAGCAGCCTGTATGCTTCATCCCATTGCCCGATCTCTGCATCGGCAAAGGAAACGGCCGGCGGCCCTCCGGCATTGACAAATACACCGGCAGGCAGGCGTTCGCCAAGCTGTAGCATTAATGCATCCAGTGTTTCCTCCTGTTGAAGGTCACCGGCAAGGGGTTCCACCATGCCCGGATGATCAAGGCTGAGCACATTGAGCATGTCTTCCCTTCTGGCTGCCGCAATTACCCGGGCACCGTTCCCGAGCAAGGCTCTGGCAACGGCATTGCCGAGCCCTGAGCTGGCACCGGTGACAATAAATAATTGTCCATTAATCCTTAAATCCATAATAATAAATATGCTGCTTGTGTAAGCCGGGGATCAGGCTTTTTTCTTTTTAAAAAGCCTGTTCAGTTCCTTCTCAATGTTGCCGGTATACTTTTTCAGGTCGGTTTTTTTTACTTTTTTGAGTTCATCCTGCAGTTGTGTGTATTTCTTTTTGGCACGTACGCCCAGATTGGGGATGATACGGTTTTTCAGTTCATCCTCCGCATGGTCCAGCACAGCAAGCAGTTCTTCGATTTTCACATTTCTGATCAGCTCCCTGATCTTGCTATCTGACATTTCCGCAATATCATCAAGGCTCATATCGGCTATTTTGGAATCTTTCATCCTTTTCCGCACTTTCTCCCCGATATCCTTCGTTTTCTTTTTCACCTCCTTGCCGATCTCAACCGCCTTTTCAATCTGCTGGTCGACCATCTCTCCGATGCTAGCTCCGCCACAGGCTTCATCAACCCTGATGGAGAAATCTGACAGCACATTCATATAGTTTATAAATGCCTCGTAGGGTGTTCCGTATGGATTGAAATACTTATGCACATCCCCGTCGGAAAACCACTTGGTGCACATATAGTAGAAATGGTCGCTGGTTTGCAGATAGCGCCAGTCGCGGATGATATCAGGATCCTTGCAGCCTTTAACCTTGTGCGACAGGGCATAAAGTTTATCAAAGGCTTCATCCTGCAGCTCATTGCCCAGCCAGGCCGTAATATCGCGTTCCTCATCGGCCCATGAAATGGGATAGGGGACGTGGACGGCCGACACCGGTTGTAATTTTTCTGCAAGCTCCGAAGGCGTGTTGAATGTAAAGTCTGAATGCGAGAATACCCTGGCGGGAAGGGCACGCATAAATTCGAAGATCCCGGTTTCGGGCCACTGGTGTTCGCCGAATGTCTCATAATCCATAAAAAGGTTAACCACTTCCTCGCGGGGGTCGATGGCATTGAGCCAGCCCACGAACTTTTCGACCGTCAGTGGCCATTCCGCCCAGCTTTGCTGCGAAAAGCGGAAAGCAATATCATCGCTGAGCCTGAAATTCTTCAGCAGCAACTTCAACTTCGGATTCACCGCATTGGCATACATATAGTTGGGGCTTTTCCAGCCCAGGACATGCTTGGCACCTTCGGTGAGCATCAAGCCAAACCCCATCTCTGCCACCATCTCGCCGATGCCATCGGAATAGATCAGCTCGGTATTCCGAAAAGTGACCGGATCCTGGCCAAACAGTTCTTTGATCCTGTTTCGCTGTATGCTGACCTGCTCAACGAATTCATCCCTGTCCCTGAGTGAAGGCAGGGAATGAGAATAAGTTTCGGCGAGAAACTCCACACTTCCCGATGCAGCAAGAGCCCTGAAGCTGTCGAGCACGTCGGGTGCATACGTTTCGATCTGGTCGAGGGCCGTCCCCGAAATAGAAAAACTCACTTTAAAAGCCGGCCCATACTCCCTGATCAGGTCAAGCAGCAGGCGGTTCATGGGCAGATAGCATTTTTCAGCCACCCGGCGCATGATAAACCTGTTCTGATGATCATCATAATAGTGATGGTCCGATCCAATGTCGAAGAATCGGTATGTCCTCAGCCTGTATGGCTGGTGAACCTGGAAATAAAAACAAACAGACCTCATATGTCAAATCTTATAAAACACTTTGATAAACTTCTTTCACTTTTACGGCGGCGTTTTCCCATTTCAGGCTGTCGACTTCATCTTTGCCATAACGCCTGAACATTTTCGACAATCCTTCATAATGCAGCAAGCCATAGATGGCATCGGCCATGGCATCGATATCCCAGAAATCGATTTTGAGTGCATGGACGAGGATCTCCGACACGCCCGACTGCCTGGATATGACTACCGGCACATTCGAGCGCATGGCTTCGAGGGGCACAATGCCAAATGGTTCGGAAACGGAAGGCATCACAAATACATCGCTCAGTCCAAACATCCTGTCAACCTCCCCCCCTTGGAGGAAACCGGTAAAATGGAAGCGGTCGCCCATCTTCAGTGCCGCCACCCGCCTGATGATCTTGTTGAGCATATCACCGCTGCCTGCCATCACAAAACGCACATTCGGGTCCTTGTTCAGTACCTTGCGGGCTGCTTCCACGAAATAGTCGGGACCTTTCTGGAAGGTGACCCGTCCGAGGAAAGTAACCACTTTATCCCTAACATGACGCTGATAATCAAAATCGGGTTTATCGCTGGGCTCAACGGCATTATAGACAGTAAATACCTTATCGGGGTCGATGCCGTAACGCTCTATCACGACATTACGGGTGAGGTTGCTCACGGCGATCACCCGGTCGGCTTCTTCCATGCCACGCTTTTCAATATCATAAACATTCTGGTTAACATTTTCGCCCGAGCGGTCGAATTCGGTAGCATGCATATGCACAACCAGTGGCTTGCCGCTCACGCTTTTTGCTGCAATGCCGGCCGCATAGGTCAGCCAGTCGTGGGCGTGGATCACGTCAAAATCGGTTGTGGCTGCCAGGGCCGATGCGATCAGTGCGTATCTTTTGACCTCATCCATCAGGTCGGTACCGTATTTCCCGGAGAACTCAAATCTTTTCGACAACACGCTGTCCGTCTTGTTTGCCGATTCAAGCTCACGGGCTTCCATTATACGTTTGAACTCCTCCGGGCCCACATAAGGGATCAGGTTTGACCCGATTTCCATGTAGGTGATCCTGCGCCAGAATTCTTCATACTTTGAATCGCTGAAGTCGATGCTGATGTCGCTGGCATTGATAAGCCTGACTGCCTCCTGGCTTTCATCGCCATAGGCCTTTGGCACAACAAAGATCACTTCAACCTTATGCTTCATCAGGCCTTTTGTAAGACCAAAGCAGGCTGTTCCGAGGCCTCCGGTAATATGGGGAGGAAATTCCCATCCAAACATTAAAACTTTCATCGGCAGCGCATCTTTATCTATTTCATTTTTTTGTCCTTTTCGGTTTCCCGGCTTCGTATTTCCTGAGCAGTGCATGCGTTCTCAGCAATTCGGCTACGCTCCATGCCTGCGATATGGCACCGCCCGGTAAATGAGGCGGATCGCCGTCGTATACCTCCGATACCGATCCGATACCCGCTTCTGTCATCACCTCTTCAAAACCCTGGTACAATCCGCTGATAAAACCTATACCACCTGGTCCGAACACTTTGAGGTAGGCTTCGGCAAAATGTCCGAACAGCCACGGCCAAACGGTTCCCTGGTGGTAGGCGCGGTCGCGTTCGGGCTGGGTACCGTAATAAACGCCCCTGTAATCAGGATGGGTGGGCGATAAAGTCCGCAGGCCGCGGGATGTCAGTAACTGCTTTTTGACCACATCCAGAATGGCGGCCCCGGTATCTTCGTCAACAACATTATAGGGAAGCGATATGGCAAAAATCTGGTTTGGTCTTATTGTCCAGTCCCTGCCATTTTCACTGACACAATCGGCCAGATATCCCTTTTTCTCGTCCCAGAATGTTTCCCTGAAGGTTGCCGGGATCATCTCAGCCACGGGTTTCCAGCTCCTGATGAAATTTTCGTCGCCTGCCAGGCTCGCCAGTTCAATGCTGAACATAATCGCATTGTACCACAGCGCATTGATCTCGACAGCCATGCCCGAACGTGGGGTTACCGGCTTACCGTCGACAAGGGCGTCCATCCAGGTAAGCGCCAGTCCCGGCCCGCCCGCACTGATCAATCCGCTTTCAGTCATCCGTATATTGAAATCAGTACCCTTCCGGTACCCGTTCAGGATCATTTTCATTTTACGCCCGTAGGTTTCCCACAGGCTTTTTCCTTCGCCCGTGGCGGTGGCATATTGCTGCAGTGTCCAGAAAAACCACAGCGGGGCGTCCACGCTGTTGTAGGCCGAATCGCTGCCTTCGCCAATATTGGGAAACAACGGGCCTTTGAGGTCGGCCAGCATGGTATCGATCACAGCCTTACAAAGCTTTTCCTTGCCGGAAGTAAGTGTAAGGCCCGGGAGGGCGATAAAGGTGTCGCGGCCCCAGCGCCCAAACCACGGGAAGCCTGCCACCACCCATGTTTTCCCATCCCGGCGGGTGATAAACTGTTCGGCGGAGTTTTTCAGGCAATTTTCAAAATTGTCGCGCGGTGTCCGCCGTGAAACCTCAGCAGTAAAAGCCCGTTTGATCGATGCCGGCTTGCATTCGGTGGTACCTGCACAAAAAACCAGGCTCTCCCCCTTTTTTATATCGACTTCAAAAAACCCGGGAACAAAAAGGTCCTCCTGGTAATCATAACCCCGCTCCATCTCTTCCTGGTATTCAATATTGTAATACCAGTCGGGCACATGTGTATATTCTACCTTCTTCGAAAACTGCATATATACGGGCGTATAACCGTTGTATAGCCGCATCATGATCCCATTTGGCACCTTGCTGAATTTATCGTTCACATCAAAGTTGGCACGCATCAGCCGGTGTACATTCCTGAAAGCAAGGAAAGGGGTAAAACGCAGTCTGGTAGGCGAATTTGCCTCATCAAGGGTATAACGGATCATTACCCTGTCATTCAGTTCCGAAAATACGATCTCTTTGCGCAATACAACACCCCCCACACGGTAAACATTATTTGGGATGGGATCCGTATTGAAATCACGGATATACTTATGACCGCCCGGCCTGTATATCCCGCCGGGATACTTGTGTATGCCCAGGTTAAAGCTGGCTTCATGCTGGATAACCGTTTCGTCGAGGTTCGACAAAAGAACATGATTCTCATTATCGATCCCCGGCTGGGGAGCGATCAGCAAACCATGATATTTTCTGGTATTGCACCCAACGATGGTACGGCTGGCATAGGCCCCCGCCCTGTTCGACCGGATCAGCTCCCGCTTAAGGGAATATCCGAGGTTGATCAACTGGTTTTTATCAAATGAAATGTAACTCATCGTTCGCTGGATTGGCTTGATTTCTCCGTGATAATCAGGCTGCAAAAATACCTATTTTTTATCTGGTATAAATAAAAATTAATTTTAATTAACATAAAATTAATAATTTGGCCACCTATAAGCAATAATACAAAAAAACATGATTCCATAAGAACAGTGTTATGATTAATTACAAATTCCCATTACTTTTTGTTTTGTATTTTTTCCTGAACAGCGCAGAAATTTTTGCACAGGAAAAGAAAGTCCTCAGCCATTCCGACTATGATGCCTGGAATGAATTACTAAGAAGCAACATCAGCCACGACGGCCGCATGGTCAGTTATGAGGTTAACCCGCAGGAGGGCGACGGGCATTTGTGGCTGCACGAGCTCGAAAAGGATAAGAAGCGGAGTTTTGCCCGGGGGGGCGATGCCGCTTTCTCTCCCTGCGGCAGTTTTATGGCATTCAGGATCAGGCCGCAACACGACAGTGTTCGACAGGCAAAGCTTGCCGGCAGGAAAAAGGATGAACTGCCGCAGGACTCGCTGGGCATCTGGCTGGCCGGTTCCGACAGCCTGCTCCGGTTCCCGGAACTGAAATCCTTTCGGATTCCTGAAAAGGGAAGCCGGCCATGGATGGCATGGCTCATGAAGGAACAGGAAATAAAGACAGATACGGTTGAGCCTGACACTTCAGCCACTGCGGAAAAGAAAAAAACTGACGGAAAGAAAAAAGGCAAAAAAGCGGAAGGCGAAACCCTGATGGTATATCTTGCCGGAAGCGGGGAGCAGGCTCATTTCAACAAGGTAACGGAATACATTTTTTCGAAAAATGGTTCACTGCTGGCCTTCCTGAGCGTGAAGAAGGATAGCATCGACTCGGTCTTCGTGCATGCCATGCCTTACCCTGATCTTCAATCACGGCTGGTATATGCCGGGCCGGGATATGCAAAATCGGTGGCCGCCGATGACGAAGGCCGACAACTCGCCTGGCTCTTCTCGGCCGATACCGGCAAGGTAAAAGTCTACGAACTGAAGTTATGGGATCCCGGCAATGACAGGACCATCACGGCAGCCGATACCTTGGTTGCAGGCATGCCCGAAGGATGGTGCGTATCGGAGCATGGCAAGGTGTACTTCTCGGGCAACGGCAGGAGGCTCTTCTTTGGCACTGCTGCCATTCCCGCAGAGGAACCGAAAGACACCCTCACCGAAGACGAAAAAGTGAGCGTCGATATCTGGAACTGGAAGGACGACCGCCTGCAGCCCCAACAGCTCAAACAAAAAGAGAACGACCTTAAACGCTCCTTCGAAGCGGTTTACCATATCCCGCAGGGAAAGATGGTACAGCTTTCCACCGCGGAGACCGGCCGCCTTGACATGGACAGGGAGCATAACGGCCCCTATGCCCTCGGCATTTCGCGCAAGCCTTACCTGCGGGAATCTTCGTGGGACGCCGACCGCTACCAGGATGCCTGGCTCATAAACATAAATAAGGGGGAGAAAACAAAAGTGCTGGAGAAAGTGCAGTCGTGGCCCCGCCTGTCCCCCCTGGGGAAGTATATCGCCTATTATGATGCCCCCGACAGCAGTTGGAATACCTACTCGGTGAAGAACGGAAAGCATACCAGGCTGACAGAAGGCCTGCCGGTAAGCTTCAGCCGTGAAGAACATGATATGCCAGGCACACCCGGGCCTTATGGCATTGTTGGCTGGACGGGGAACGACCGGGAGCTGCTGGTTTACGACCGCTACGACATCTGGGCCCTCGACCCCGAAGGAAAGCGCCCCCCCTACCGGATCACCCATGGCCGTGACAACAGGCTTCAGTACAGGTATCTCAGCCTTGACCCGGAGCAGGAACATATCCCTTCTGACCAGGCTTTGCTGCTGCGGGCATTCGACGAAACCAGCAAAGACATTGCCTTCTGCAACTTCAGCCTCGACGGCAGCACGCCGATGAATGAGGTTTTCAGGGGCCCGTACCGCTTCAACAGCCCCAAAAAGGCCAGGCATGCAAACAGGCTCATCTGGCAGAAAATGAATTTCATGGAGTTCCCCGACCTGTATAGCAGCCGGCTGGATTTCAGCGAAACCATGAGGCTCTCCAATGCCAACCCGCAACAGGATGAATACTGCTGGGGCACTGTCGAACTCGTGCACTGGACTTCCGCCGACGGCATTGCGCTTGAAGGACTGCTATACAAGCCCGAAAATTTCGATCCCGACAGCTCCTACCCCATGATCGTATATTTTTACGAAAAATATTCCGACGGCCTGCACGCCCATTACATACCCAGACCCAGCCGTTCAACGGTGAATTTTACCTTTTACGTGAGCAACGGCTACCTGGTGTTTGTACCCGACATCGTTTATACGACCGGCTATCCCGGACAGGGCGCCTATGATGCCGTGGTGAGCGGCACGCTGAAACTGTTGGAGAACCCATGGGTTGACAGGGAACATATCGGCATACAGGGGCAGAGCTGGGGCGGCTACCAGGTTGCCTGGCTCATAACGCAGACCAATATGTTTGCGGCGGCCATGGCCGGGGCACCCGTGAGCAACATGACCAGCGCCTACGGAGGCATCCGATGGGGATCGGGAGTAAGCAGGATGTTCCAGTACGAGGGCAGCCAGAGCCGCATCGGCGGCACCCTGTGGGAGAAGCCGTGGCGCTATATCGAGAACTCACCTGTATTTTTCGTTGACAAAGTGGAAACACCCCTGCTGATCATGCACAACGACGATGACGGGGCCGTGCCCTGGTACCAGGGCATCGAGCTTTTCACCGCCCTGCGCAGGCTCGACAAGCCCGTATGGATGCTCACCTACAACGGGGCACCGCATAACCTTAAACGGCGGGCCGACAGCAAAGACCTCAGCATCCGCATGAAACAATTCTTCGACCACTACCTGAAAGGGGCACCCGCGCCGGTATGGATGGAATACGGGGTGCCGGCGCTGGAGAAAGGAAAAAACCCGGGGCTGGAACTGGTGAGGTAACAGCTTGCGATGGTTTTATTGCTGGAATTGTTATATTGTTATATTGTTAGTGAGACTGCCTATTTATGAGTGAAGCGAAATGAAAAGGCTTAGTCGAACGAATCCCGATTTATCGGAATGGTAATTCGTCCTTTCGCCTAAACAAATCACCGCGTGTCCCGAGAACTCGGGAGCTAAATGATAAATATCATAGCCCACGAATTTATTCGTGGGTCGAATTTGGTGCGCGCTACACCCCGAACCTCATACCCCGCACCCCGAACTTGATTTTACATGCAATTTCTATTCGGTTTGTGATAACGACCGTTCCGTCTACAATTCGTATTTCAGATTTCAGAATTCAGATTTCAGAATTCAGAATTCAGATCAACAGTGTTTCAGTGCTTGCCCAGAGACCTCGGTGGCCTGCCCCGAGACCTCGGTGGCCTGCCCCGGGCCCGGGGTTAAAATGATAAACTTTATAGAACACGGATTTTTTCGCGGGTGGGGATGATGCGCCGGTTTCCAAATTATCACACACACAAGCCCGCACACACCTGACTTAGAAGAAGAGTTCCCTGCATATGGTCCTGTACAGGCTCAGGTCCACTCCGTTATCAAGCAACAATTCTTCATTTCTTAGGATCTCAAGGGTCGGCCCGACGGCCGTTATCTTACCCTTGTTCATCACGGCTATTCTGCTACAGCAGGCAACGAGCGGCAGGAAGGACTGTGAAACGATGACCACTGTTGAATCCATCTCCCTGATAATGCCTACCAGTTGTTTGTTCATCATGGGGTCGAGGCTGGCAAAAGGCTCGTCGAATGCGATCACTTCAGGGCGGGTCGCCAGCACACTCGCCAATGCCACCCGCTTCTTCTCGCCCATCGACAAATGATGTGACACCCTGTTTTCAAATCCTTTCAGGTTCATTTCTTCCAGTGCCCGGTCAACCATCATCCTGACCTCATCCTTGCTGTAGCCAAAATTCAGCGGCCCGAAAGCCACATCCTCTTCAACAGTAGGATTAAACAGCTGATCATCGGGGTTTTGAAACACAATGCCCACTTTTTTCCTGATGAGGGGCAGATTCTTTTTACACACTTCCGTATCATCGATCAACACCCGCCCATCTCCTGACAGGATACCGTTGAGATGGAGCAGGAGCGTTGATTTCCCGGCACCCATCGGGCCAATGATTCCAAACTTTTCTCCCGCCTCTATGTCAAGGTGGATATTCTTCAATACCTCCCCTCCGGGCTTATAAGAATAACTGATACCTTGAATGCTGATCGTGGCAGACATATCAGAGAATTGGAATAAAAATTTGTTTTACAAAAGCATTGATGTGTTCCATAAACCTGATGTAAGTCAGTGAGAGTAACAAAATACAAAAGAATATGATCTGAGCGGCCTTGATTTTTTCCCGGCCGGAAGCGGGAAATTCACCGCTAAAGCCTTTCGACAACATCGCGTTATAAACAATTTTTGAACGATCCCAGCTCCTGAGAAAGACCACTGCCATTTGATTGCCATAAACCTTCAGCCTGTTCTGCTTCAGTTTCCCGGGTGTACGACTCTGGCGTGCGAGGCTTGTCCGCATGGATTCGTCGGCAAGGATGAAGATATAGCGGTACATCAGGGCCGAAGTAATACAAACCACAGCAGGCATTTTCAGCCTACGCATGGCCCTCAGCAAATGATGAAATTTTTCTGCAGAAACCAGCACAATAATCACCACAACGGATAAGGCAGCCTTGATAAAAATGCTGATGCCTTTCATAACCGCCGGATGATATAATGAAAGCCTGATGCTGCTGTCCGACAATTTCACCGACAAAGGAAAGAAAACCGCGGCAAATAGAATGAAAGGCAACACGATAAGCAGTCGTTTCATCACGTATACAGGCGGGATCCTGCTGAGCATAAGCAGCACCAATACCAGCAGGCCATAAACGGCAAAGGGCAAGAAACGATCATATGGCTGTGAAACCAGAGCCAGGATAATGAGCAGGGCGGAAAGCAGCTTGATCAGCGGATCAATTTTTTGAACCGGGGAGGAAATATTGCTGTATTTATCGATAAACGCGTGCCTCAAGATATTACTTTTTGCGCGCTTTCAACCCATACCAGACACCCGTGATCCCGAAGATGATCGCCAGGCCGAACAAAATCTTGTAAAAAACAGGGATCTGACACTCCCCGGAGTCGTTTTCAAGATGCTGATCATGAACATGGGCATGGTCGTGCGAATGACCCTCTTTTTCTTCTCCCTGTACGGGTTCTGAAACCAACTGATCACCGAAATCTTCAATGGTAATAACAAGTTGTTTGCGATGCCCCATGCCATCATCTACTTTTACGGTCCATTGGCCGGGACCATCCGGGTTAAACTCAAAGTTACCGTTCTCATCGGTCTTACCCGAAACAAATAATTCCCCCGAAAGGGGAGAAAAAACTTCAACACCGGCATTGACAAGCGGTGATGATTTCGAAAAATAGATATCCAGACTCACCACAGGAAAATTAAAAGAGTAATCAATGTGGATCCCATGTGCAGATACATTGTTGAATGCATTCAATGCACAAAAAATTGCAAAAAGGAACAGTAGTTTTTTCATTGCTAAGGATTTTAATTAATAATATCGGATTTGACCTTACGGAAGAATTTAACCACGGTGAGTGTAACCAGCAATTCGGCGATGGCTGCCAGCGCATACACCGACAAGATCAGGAATATCCCCTTTCCGTAGCCGGTCAGCTTAAATTCGACAGCCATCAGGAAAGCCGGAATCAACACACCCATAAAGCCTGCCAGCAGTGCCCTTGCAAATTCAGGCCAGTATTTTTGTTTCCACACCAGCATGCCGAAGAAGGCGCCGGCACCCATATTCAGCGCATTCACGCCCAGGGTGAGCAAGCCGCCATGCTGAAAAATCAAAGACTGGAAAAGCAGCACGGTGTAAATCACCGGGAATGCCCGTTTGCCAAGTATAATGCCGGCAAGCCCAAACAGCCCGGGATGGATCGATGTTCCTGCCAGGGGTATGTGAATGAGTGAAATCACAAACAATGCAGCCCCGCTAATGCCCATCCGGGGGATCTCTTCAGGTTCGGCCCTGCGCCCGGCCAGATATATCAAGCCCAGAGAAACGACATGTGCAGCAAGGCAAATGCGTGTGTCGATGATACCGTCAGCAATGTGCATATCCTATTAACATGGCATGTAACACGAAAATAACATTGGTGGCACAAAAGTAAGGGTTTTTGTCAAGTGCCGTATTGAACTCCTGAAATTCTTTTGGACAAGGAGGAACTTTCTGCCACGGCGGACCCCGCTAGCGCGCGTTTCCGAACGCGTGCAA
>CAYOLA010000136.1:0-3883 GCA_964404735.1 uncultured Bacteroidales bacterium | reverse complement strand
CTGCTTCCTTTTCTGATCAAAAGCTCCCAGTAAAAGCAAAATGCCACCGATTAAAACAAGCAGCCCGAAGAATTTCGACAGGCTAATGATCAGTTCCTCCGTGGCAAAGAGGGCAAGGCCGCCAAAGATAATTGCCAAAACGCCATTGAGCGTGAGTATCCACCAGTTTTTTTTCATGTCTGTTTTCATTTTAATATGTTTTGAAATGATGAAGATAAAGCTAAAAGTCTTCCATCCATAAAATTATCTGATTTCATACAAACGATATCGATATACCCTGAAAAAAATTATTATTGTTCGTTCCCGTGTAACCTTTGATTTAATCATCAACAAGGCTTTACATATATTCAAGCATGGCACGTATAAGCAGGAACAATCCAAAAGCACAAAGTCCGGCTCCGGCAACGCGATTGACCCATTGAATAAAACGTGGGGTAACATATTGCTTTATCTTGAAGGCTCCGAAACATTTAAGCATGTCGGTAGCCAGGATCACCAGCAGGGTAGTTGAAAAAAGAGCAATGACCGAACGGGGTTCACCTTTGTAATTGGCCGTGATGGTGGCAACCCACAGTATCCAGAATAGCCAGACAAAAGGATTTGTAAAATTCAGGAAAAAACCTTTCAGGACGTAGGTCACGGGGTTTGGCTTGCGGATGGGCTCCCCATTGTTTTCAACGGATATTTGTACTTTTCTGGTAATGGTCACCAGCCCGAATACAATCAAGATCACCCCTGTAATAATACCAAAGATCAGCTGGTTTTCGGGAGTTTCATTAACGATCTGCAAGGCACCAAGCAGGCATAGCGCCACCAGGGCCACATCGCTGAGAAAAATACCGAAAGCCATCTGAAATCCGGCCCAAAGCCCCCTGTGAATGCTTGTCTGGATCAATGCGAACAAAGCCGGTCCGAAGCCGAAAAGAAAAGCAAGCGTTAGCCCGAGGATTAAACCTTCCCAAATAGGAGTAATCATGATCTAAGCATTGTTTTTAAATTCACTGAGGTAAGCTTCCCATTGCTCATATTTTTCGCCCTTGAGAACACGCGGAAACTTATTGGCCCCTCCTTCCTTGTTATGTATCTTCATCCACCTCGAAAATGCATCGGGGGGCAATATTTCAATAAATACATCGGTAACGGCCGCAATTCTTTCAACCCTGTAATCATCATTCAGTATTTTCAGGTAGCCGTCTATTTTTTCAATTGCCACCTCCGGATCAATCTTATCATCGGTACCCAGGTACCATTTATGCGCAAACATGCTTCCGTGCCTGAATCCTGCTACCGTAAACTCCCTGATCTCGATGTTATATTCATCCTGCAGCATTTTTACCGCCATATTCATATTTTCCTGCGAAAGATGTTCGCCGCATAAACTCAGAAAATGCTTGGTGCGCCCTGTAATAATGATCTCACAGTTTTGTTTCGACACAAATTTTATGGTATCGCCGATGAGATATCGCCAGGCTCCTGCACAGGTCGACAACAGAAGAGCATATTCCTGATTTTCTTCTACCTCACTGAGCAATTGTGCTTCAGGATTATCAACCATATTACCCTCGGCATCAAAGTTTTGTTCGTTAAAAGGTACAAACTCGTAGAACAAGCCGTTATCGGTAACCAATTGCATGACCCTTCTTTCCAGGCTGCTCTGATAGGCAATATATCCTTCCGAGGCCAGATAGGATTCGTTATAGATAACCTGCTTACCAAATAGTTTCTTAAAGTTCTTTTCGTAAGGTTCAAAAGAAACCCCGCTGTGCACGTAAACCGAAAGGTTTGGCCAAATTTCATGAATATGCTTCAGTTCATACCTTTCGATGATGCGTTCGAGGATGATCTGTATCCAGGCCGGTACACCTACAATGACGCCAATATCCCAGTCGGGAGCCTTTTTAATGATCTCTTCAAGCTTGTTCTCCCAGTTACGCTCACGCGAAATCCTTTTGCCCGGTTTATAGAAATGCTGGAACCAGAAAGGAATATTCCCTGCCGATATCCCCGATAAATCGCCTTCGTAATAGGAGCCGTTAAAAACAAGGTGGGTGCTTCCGCCGATCATCAATATGCCTTTTTCATAAAATTCAATTGGAAACTTATAGCGGGCGGTGCTAACCAATTGACGGATGCTGACCCGGCGAATTGCCCGGATCATATCCCCCGTTACCGGAATATGTTTACTCGATGATTCGGAAGTCCCCGATGTTAAAGCAAAGTATTTGACCCTTCCCGGCCAGCTCACAAAGCCCTCTCCATTCAATGCCCTGTACCACCATTTACGGAACATGGAATTATAATCAAAAGTTGGAACGCTTTGCTGAAAGGCCCTGATAAAATCGGGTTGTTTCAGGATTTTATGAAATCCATAATGCTCCCCAAAAGCTGTGTTTTGCGCCTTGGACAGCAGTTTTTTCAGAACCCGTGCCTGTGCTTTATTACAATCCTTAGCCTTCCTGATTTCAAAAGGGATGCTACGAAGTTCGTAAGCCCGTTTTATAATCGTACCAAGAATGGCCATAGTTTACACGGGTTAATTTGCGCGATAAAATTAAAAAATATTCTCTACTTTTATGACAATCATTTGCAATGAAACGACAAATCCCAATATTACCCGCGACAGCCGGCCTTTTCATGCTGGCCGTTTTTATATATTTCTGCGCTTTTCTGATAACATCCAGCATATTTGATTACCGCCCCGGAAACCGCACGATTTTATGTGTACAGCCTCACGGGCAGTTACCATTCATTCAAAATGACACAGTATCATTGCTCAACTGGAATATCGGCTATGCCGGCCTTGGCAGGGAAGCTGATTTTTTTTATGACGGTGGAAAGATGGTGATCCCTCACCAAAATCTTTTTGATAATGATTACAGGGGCGTTCTCAGGCAATTGCAGGCATTTGACAGCATCGACCTGATCCTGCTGCAGGAAGTTGATACTTTTTCAACACGTTCATATTATCAAAACCAGTACAGGGATATTGCCAAAAGCCTAAACGCCCACCAGGGCATTTTTGCTAAAAACTATGATTCCCGTTTTGTACCCGTACCCTTTCATCAACCGATGGGCCGGGTCGTTTCGGGCCTTTCCGTTTTTACACGACTGTACCTTTCGAAAGCCGAACAAATAGTATTCGATGAAAACTATACATGGCCGACCAGGCTCTTTATGCCCGACCGCTGTTTCCTTGCCACGACGATACCTGTTAAGCAGGATGTTTCACTTATCGTGATCAACCTGCATCTGTCGGCATTTGACGACGGGCAGCTTCGCAATGCACAATTGGGGAAAGTTTCGGATTTCATGAAAACGGCATGGCTGCAAGGGCATTACGTGCTGGCGGGCGGCGACTGGAATATGAACCCCCGGGAAATAGGTATATCGGATTTTTCAAGTGGCGATCAGGCTTTCGATATCCCTTTGCTATCAGCAGCATCTGCTTTCGACTCATCCTGGCATATTTCCTTTGATCCGGATTTTCCCACCAACCGCGATGTTTCCGCACCATATTCAAGGGGGAAAACACCAACCACCATTATCGATTTCCTTATTGCCTCCCCCAATATTGAAGTGCTTCAAGTCAGAACCCTCTATGATGAATTCAGTTATTCCGACCATCATCCGATATATTTGCGTTTCAGGCTAAAATAATTTTTTCCGGAGAAAATGTGAACCAATCCCTTAGCGGTTTGTTTCTTTTCAAAAATACATCATCATGAAAAAAAATGTAGGATCTGTTGACAAGGTACTGCGGATATTGCTGGCCATCATTGTTGCAGTGTTGATCATAACCAAGGTGCTGACCGGAGCGGCAGCCATCATATTGGGCATCGTTGCCGGAATGTTCCTGATTACTTCCCTGTTTGGTTTTTGCGGG
>CAYOLA010000135.1:0-14934 GCA_964404735.1 uncultured Bacteroidales bacterium | reverse complement strand
GTCGCTGGTCTGGAAAGTACCGCCACTACCGTAGTTAAAACCCATCTTGATCGGCACCACCCGGGTGTTGTATCCAACACTCGCCACCCCGGTGGCGTTGTTGGTGAGGGCGCCGATAATGCCGGCACAGGGTGTGCCGTGATTCTCTTCGCTGTGGCTGGCTGACGGATCGTTGTTGTCATCAACGGCATTGTAAGGAGAAATGTATTTTCCGGCCATTTCAGCATGACCCATGTCGTAGCCGTGACCGTCGATCACCGCTACGGCAATGTCAGTCGATCCCGTGGTAATATCCCAGGCTTCAGGTGCGTCAATATCGGCGTCGCTCGGCTGGTTAAGGAACCACTGATCGGGAAACATGGGGTCGTTGGGTATAAAACCGGTTTTCCCGTAATGGTAAAGGTTGGGCTGGGCAAAGTTGACATTTTCATTTAAAGCAAGTTCACGGCAGGCATGAAAGACATCCGCCCCCGCGGGAATACTAACAACAAAGGTCGTTGACTTCAGCATGCCGAACTTTTCTTCGATCTTCCCGCCATACGATCTGATCATCTCTTCTGCTTCTGAACTTGTAAGCCTGCCGTTTTCGATGTTTAACAGCAGCAGCTCATCGGCCCATGCAATGTCGCCGTCGCGCCAAAGTGCAGGGCAAACTGAGATCAGGCCGGGCTCCTTGCGCAATGCAGCCAGATAGCTTTCCGGCTTCAGATCGTTTCCGGCTACCGCTTCTATCAGGAGAAAATATCTTTTGTTACTCCAGGGCAGGGTTTGTGATAAATCGGGCCGAAGAGAAGGATAACGCTGCAGGAGCCCGTCAATGCTGCTTTCCTGAAGATCTGTTTCGAAAACGATCAACAGGCGGGAATAATCGGTTTCGGGAACGATCAGGCTGCCCTCATCATAAAATGAGTACGGGTTTGGCTGACCGGCAGTGCCGGTTTGTGCCGCTGTGTAAAGGCTTGTCAATGAAAATGACATTGCCATGATCAGAAAGTGGATATTTTTCATTTGGATATGATTTATGATTTCGTACATCCAAACTTAAGCAAATAATTATAAAATTATACATCCCGGCTAAAATTGACGTTGATTTTTCTTTACAATTCCATGGCAGGCTGACCCGGGTGAAGCCTGGCATCCAAAAATTGATTACTTTTGCGCCGAAATTCAATAGTTTAAACATGTTCGAAGGATTAAGCGACAGACTGGAACGCTCATTTAAGTTGCTCAAGGGGCAGGGGCGCATCACAGAGATCAATATTGCCGAAACCCTGAAGGAGGTCAGGAAGGCATTGCTGGATGCCGACGTGAGTTACAAGATTGCCAAGCAGTTTACCGATGATGTAAAGGAGAAAGCACTGGGGGCGGATGTACTTACAGCCGTATCGCCGGGGCAGTTGATGGTTAAGGTTGTGCGTGATGAAATGGCCTCCCTCATGGGCGGAACGCACGAAGAGATCAATATCAAGGGCAGCCCTGCCGTCATCCTTATCGCAGGCCTGCAGGGCTCCGGTAAGACCACCTTTGCCGCCAAACTGGCCAATTACCTGAAAACTAAAAAGGGCAGGAACCCTTTGCTGGTTGCAGGCGACGTTTACAGGCCTGCGGCCATCAATCAGTTGCAGGTGCTGGGTGAGCAGATCGGCGTTGAGGTATATACGGAAGAAGGAAGCATGGAACCGGTCAGGATCGCCGATCATGCCATCAGTCATGCCCGTGCAAAGGCTTATAATGTGGTGATCATCGATACCGCCGGCCGTCTGGCCATCGATGAAGCCATGATGAAAGAGATTTCGGCCATCAAGAATAAGGTTAAGCCACAGGAAACGCTTTTTGTGGTAGATTCAATGACCGGGCAGGATGCCGTGAATACAGCTAAGGCCTTTAATGAACAGCTCGACTACGAAGGCGTGGTGCTGACCAAGCTCGACGGCGATACACGTGGTGGTGCAGCCCTGACCATCAGGGCGGTGGTCGACAAACCAATCAAGTTTGTCGGGATCGGGGAAAAGATCGATGCCATTGATGTGTTCCATCCCGACAGGATGGCCGACCGTATCCTCGGAATGGGCGACATCGTGAGCCTGGTGGAACGCGCCCAGGAACAGTTTGATGAAAAGGAAGCCCAACGCCTGCAGCGTAAGATGGCCAGGAATGAATTCAATTTTAATGATTTCCTGAGCCAGATCCGGCAGATCAAAAAAATGGGCAATATCAAGGATCTGATGGGAATGATCCCCGGCATGGGAAAGGCCATCAGGAACCTGGATGTTGACGATGATGCTTTTAAAGGTATTGAAGCCATCATCCAAAGCATGACCAACGAGGAACGTGAAAACCCGAAAATACTCAATGGTAGCCGGCGACTCAGGATCGCCAAAGGAAGTGGTTCCGACATACAGGACGTGAACCGGCTGATCAAGCAGTTTGGGGAAACCAGCAAGATGATGCGGATGATGAGCAAAGGCGGAGGCCGTAATATGATGCAAATGATGCGTAACATGAAGAACGCCCCCGGCATGAAGCAATGACCCGCCTAAAGAAAATTTAATAATGGAATTAATCGACGGAAAAAAAATAGCGGAAGAGATCCGCGCAGAGATCAGGACGGAGGTTGCACGGCTGATCGATGATGAAGACAAAGCCCCACACCTGGCAGCCATCCTTATTGGCGATGACCCCGCCAGCAGGACTTATGTCGCGGGGAAGGAAAAAGCCTGTAAATCTGTTGGCATCATCTCGTCTGTATATAAAATGTCTGCATCGACAAGCGAGACCGAACTTCTCGACTTGATCGATTTCCTGAACCGGGACCCGGAGATCGACGGCTTCATTGTGCAGTTGCCTTTGCCGGCGCACATCTCCGAAGAAAGGGTGATCCAACGCATCGAACCCTCAAAGGATGTGGATGGCTTCCACCCGCTGAACCTGGGCCGCATGCTGTCGGGGCTTCCCGCCTATCTTCCGGCAACGCCCTATGGCATCCTGCAATTGCTCGAACGATCGGGTGTGGAAACGGAAGGAAAGCATTGCGTCGTACTCGGACGCAGCAAGATCGTGGGTACCCCCCTGGCCTTCCTGCTCTCAAGAAAGGCTAAGCCGGGTAACTGTACCGTTACGATCTGCCACAGTAAATCACAGAATATTGAAAGGATCGCTGCCAGTGCCGATATTCTGGTGGCTGCGGTCGGACAGGCCGGGTTCGTCCATGACGGCATGGTTAAAAACGGTGCGGTGGTCATTGATGTCGGCATTCACCGGGTGCCTTCCGATGATATAGCCTCTGGCCATAAGCTGGTAGGCGATGTTCGCTTTGAGGAGGTTTCGAAAAAGTGCAGCATGATCACCCCTGTGCCCGGAGGAGTAGGACCCATGACCATCACGGCACTGCTGCAGAATACCCTTATGGCGCACAAAAGGGAGATCTACGGATAAACACATCTAATAATGATTTTTTGAACCAGGAACAGGAAATATTGCTGAAGGCCGGAAAGCTGCTGCCCGTTATGGAGGAATTTTACAGCATACAGGGTGAAGGCTACAATACGGGTCAGGCCGCCTATTTCATTCGTATCGGCGGTTGTGATGTGGGATGTTACTGGTGCGATGTAAAGGAATCCTGGAATGCGCAATTGCACCCCCTCCTTGATGTTGACGGGATCGTTGAGCGGGCAGCATCATATCCCGCACGTGCCGTGGTACTCACCGGCGGCGAGCCGGCCATGTATAACCTCTTGCCACTTTGTGAAGGATTGTCGGCACATGATGTATCCATCTTCCTTGAAACCTCCGGTGCCTGTGGGCTGCAGGGCCATTTCGACTGGATCTGCCTTTCGCCCAAGAAAAACATGGCACCGCTTGAAACTGCTTATGGCAAAGCTGATGAAATAAAAGTGATCATTCATGATACGGACGACTTTGAGTGGGCTGAAAAAATCAGGGAAAAGGTAAGACCGGAGTGTATGTTATTCCTGCAGCCCGAATGGAGCTCAGCTGAAGTGATGATGCCGCTTATTGTCGACTACATCCTCGAGAACCCACATTGGCTGATATCACTGCAAACACATAAATACATGCGCATCCCCTGACCCATATACCCTTCCGATGAGATCTTTCCTCAAAATACTGATGGTAGCCCTGGTGTTTACGCTTTCCATAACGGCCTGGTCGCAGGATCAGGAGGCGTATATCCCATCGCCAAAGGCCAGAAAGGCTTTTGAAAAGGGATTGGAGCTCTACAGGGCCGGCAAGCTTTCCGGCGCCACGGGGCAACTGGAAAAAGCCGCCGGGATCGATACCGCCTGGGCCGCTCCCTATATCCTGTTGGCCGATATCGCCCGCGACCAGTCGCGCGCACCCGATGCCATTGCTGCCTACCGAAAAGCCATCAGCATAGATCCCGGCTATTCACCCGAATTATATTACCTGCTGGCCAAAGTATATTATGATATTGAACAGTATGGGGATGCAGTGGCATACTTCCGGGATTATCTTTTATTTAAAGGCATCAGGGATGAGAAAAGGGCTGTGGTGGAGCGCTTGCTCGAAACGGCGCTTTTCAGGAAGCATGCCATGGAAAATCCGGTTCCTTTTGAGCCGCTTAACCTTGGAAAATATATAAATTCAGCCTACGACGAATTTGTGAATTCGATAACCCTCGATGAGCAAAGGCTGGTATATACGCTCATGCAGCCCGATTCGGTTGTCAGCGGACGTTATGTTGAAAGTTTTATGCTGGCCGTGATGACCGATTCGGGTTGGGTGAATACGGGAACGGCCCTGCCGGGCCTCCTGAAACTGGGGAATGTGGGTGCCATGAGCCTTTCGCCCGACGGGCGGTTTATCTTCTTTACTTCCTGCGGTGCGGAGGGTGGTTACGGCAGTTGCGACCTCTACGTTTGCGGCAGGGAAGGCAATGGCTGGGGTGAGCCGGTTAACCTTGGGAAAAACGTCAATTCCGAAAGCTGGGACTCGCAACCCTGCTTTTCAGCCGATGGGCAGACACTCTGGTTTGCGTCGGCCCGGCCCGGCGGATATGGTGGCTCCGATATCTGGAGCAGCAGGTTTATCCCCGGCAGGGGATGGACAGAACCTGTAAATGCCGGCCCGGAAATCAATACAAATCAGGAAGAAATGGCCCCGTTTATCCACCCCGACGGACAAACCATGTATTTTTCTTCAAAAGGCCATATCGGTATGGGGGGATTCGATTTGTTCGTGGTTCGAAAGGAAAATGACGGGAACTGGGCAAAGGCCGTGAATATGGGTTACCCGGTAAATACAGCTTCCGATGAGATCAACCTGGTGGTGGCCACAAACGGCAAGGCAGCTTATTTATCGTCTGATATCGAAGATGGCTTTGGCGGTTACGACATTTATCGTTTTAACCTGCCGCCGGGCCTGGCTCCCCGGCAGGTCAGCTATATTGCCGGCCTGGTCAGGGATGCGGAAACCCTTGAAGCCCTCAATGCTGAAATAGAATTGATCAACCTTGCCAGCGGGGAACTGGTGGTCAGGTGCCAGTCGGATCCGGAAAACGGATATTATATCGCTGCCCTGCCCGGAGGCAAAAACTATGCGCTTAACATTTCCCGGCAGGGTTATTTGTTTTATTCCGCAAACTTTAACCTGCAGGAAATGAAGGCGCCCGACGACCCCCTCGAAATGGATGTGATGCTGCAGCCCCTGAAAGCCGGGCAGTCGATGGTGCTGAACAACATCTTTTTCGATACCGACCGCTATGAACTGGATACGCTCTCGAGGGTTGAACTGGAGAAATTATATGCGCTCCTGATTGAAAACCCCGGCCTGCGGATCCTCATCGGAGGCCATACCGATGATGTGGGGACCGGAGAATATAACCAGTTATTGTCGGAAAAAAGGGCAGAAGCAGTTTTTAATTTTCTCGTTGGCAGAGGGATAGATCCCGGCAGGCTTGAGTACAGGGGTTTTGGCCTGACCAGACCCATGGGGGAAAACCTCACGGAACAGGGCCGCGCCAGGAACAGGCGAACGGAAATAACGGTTATTGATTAAGCAACTGCCCTGATTTTAATGAATGCAATACCTTGCCCGCTGACATTTTTTTCCTATTTTTGCACCCAATTTTTCACAGCATGACCATGATCAACATAACACTACCGGATCAATCGGTAAAACAGGTGGAAAAAGGCACCACCGCCCTTGAAATTGCCAGGAGCATCAGCGAAGGTCTGGCACGGAATGTATTGTCGGCCAAAGTGAACGGAATGGTGATGGATGCCACCAGGCCGATCAGCGAAGATGCCAGGCTTAAACTGCTTACCTGGGAGGATCCCGAAGGAAAGGCTACCATGTGGCATTCGTCGGCCCACCTGATGGCCGAAGCCATTGAGCAATTGTACCCGGGCGTGAAATTCGGGATAGGCCCCGACATCGAAAACGGCTTTTATTATGATATTGACTTTGGCGATTACCAGGTGTCTGATGATGACCTCGGGAAGATTGAAAAGCGGATGCTGGAGCTGGCAAGGGAGAAGCAGGGATTTGCCAGGCGGGAAGTCAGCAAGGCCGATGCCCTGAAGTTCTACCGTGATAAAGGGGATGAATATAAGGTGGAACTGATCAACGAACTGGAGGATGGCGGGATCACCCTTTACCAGTCGGGAACATTTACCGACCTCTGCAGGGGGCCGCACCTGCCCGATACCGGCATGATCAAAGCGGTAAAACTGCTGAGCATCGCCGGTGCATACTGGCGGGGCGATGAAAAACGCAAGATGCTTACCAGGATCTATGGCATCACTTTCCCGAAACAAAAAGAGCTGACGGAGTTCCTGGTGATGCTGGAGGAAGCCAAAAAACGCGATCATCGCAAACTGGGTGCCGAACTTGGCATTTTTGCCTTTTCAAACCAGGTGGGGCAGGGGCTGCCGCTCTGGCTTCCCAAGGGTGCTGAACTGCGTGAACGCCTGGAACAGTTCCTGAAAAAGGTACAGCGAAAGATGGGCTACCAGCAGGTGATCACACCGCATATCGGGAAGGTGGAACTGTATAAGATTTCGGGGCATTATGACAAGTACGGGAAGGATTCGTTTCATCCCATCAGCACCCCTATACCCGGCGAGGAGTTTTTTCTGAAACCCATGAATTGCCCGCACCATTGCGAGATTTATAAAAGCAGCCCCAAATCATACCGTGACCTGCCATACCGTATTGCCGAGTTTGGTACCGTTTACCGCTACGAACAAAGCGGCGAGCTGCATGGCCTGACCCGTGTGAGGGGGTTCACCCAGGACGATGCCCATATCTTCTGCACCCCCGATCAACTGAAAGATGAATTCAAGGCGGTGATGGATATTGTTATGATCATATTCAAAGCCCTTGACTTCAATGATTTCATTACGCAGATCTCCCTGCGTGATCCCCACGATCATGAAAAATACATCGGGAGCGACGAGAACTGGGAGAAGGCCGAAAAGGCTATCATGGAGGTAGCCGAAGAGCGGGGCCTCGATGCCGTTGTTGAATACGGCGAGGCGGCTTTTTATGGTCCCAAGATGGATTTTATGGTAAAGGATGCCCTTGGAAGGAAGTGGCAACTGGGAACCATACAGGTTGATTACAACCTTCCGGAACGTTTTGAACTGGAATATACGGGAAGCGACAATGAAAAGCACCGGCCCGTGATGATCCACCGGGCTCCTTTTGGTTCGATGGAACGCTTTGTGGCTGTTTTACTTGAACACTGCGCCGGGAAGTTCCCGCTATGGCTGGCTCCGGAGCAGGCTATCATCCTGCCGATCAGTGAAAAGTATAATAATTATGCCGAAAAAGTTTTAAATTTGCTAAATAATTCCGAAATTCGCGCCCTCATTGATGAAAGGAGTGAGAAAACGGGCCGGAAGATCCGTGATGCCGAACTGAGAAAAATCCCGTATATGCTGATAGTAGGGGAAAAGGAAGAAGCCGAAGGAAGCGTATCGGTCAGAAAACAGGGTGAAGGAGATACCGGCACCTTAAAGATTGAAGAGTTCGTAAAGATGGTCAGAGAAGAAAATGACCGTCTGATGAATGTAAAAATATAGTACTAACTAATATAGGAGACCAGATTATAGCTGCAAAAATGATTCACCGCGGTGGCCGTTTCAGAAGACCTCCGCGCAGGCCTGAAGATGAACACAACATTAATGAGAACATCAAGGCACCCGTTGTAAGGGTCGTTGGAGAAGGAATAGACCCAGGGATCTACAACATCAGGGAAGCCATACAGATGGCCGACGAACAGGGATTGGATCTCGTTGAGATTTCGCCAACGGCCAGTCCGCCGGTTTGTAAGATCGTTGACTACAAGAAGTTTCTTTACGAAAAGAAAAAGAAACAGAAAGAGATGAAGGCCAAATCGACCAAAGTGGTCGTGAAGGAGATCAGGCTGGGCCCGAACATTGACGACCATGATTTCAACTTTAAGCTGAAACATGCCATCAAATTCCTGGAAGACGGGGCAAAGGTGAAGGTCGATGTATATTTCAAGGGAAGGATGATCGTTTACAAGGACAAAGGAGAACTGGTGTTGCTGAAGTTTGCACAGGAACTGGAAGAATACGGAAAGGTTGAACGGCTGCCTAAGCTGGAAGGAAAAAGGATGATCATGATCATCGCACCGAAAAAATAATTATTCATCATATAACAAGTACAAAAATGCCAAAAATGAAGACGAAGTCCGGTGCCAAAAAGAGGTTTACCCTCACCGGGACCGGTAAGATCAAGAGAAAGCATGCGTACAAAAGTCACATTCTGACCAAAAAGACAAAAAAGCAGAAACGCAACCTGACCAAGTTTACCCTGGTCGATCCTGCTGATGAGAAGAATGTGCGCGCCATGCTTGCCAAGTAAAACGATTGTAAACCTGCAAAGGGCCGCAAAGCTCCTGTTCGTCGCAGGACGCCCCAGCAAAAAACAAAAAGAAAATGCCAAGATCAGTAAATGCAGTAGCCTCGAGGACCAGGAGGAAAAAGGTCATGAAAGAGACCCGTGGCCAGTTCGGGAGGCGCAAGAATGTGTGGACGGTAGCAAAGAATGCCTATGAAAAAGGCCTGACCTACGCCTACCGCGACAGAAGGAACAAGAAAAGGAATTTCAGGGCGCTGTGGATACAGCGCATCAATGCAGCCGCCCGGCAGTACGGGATGTCATACTCTGTTTTTATGGGCAAACTGCACGAAAATAACATCGACATCAACCGCAAGACACTGGCCGACCTGGCCATGAACAACCCCGAAGCCTTTAAGGCCATCGTTGAAAAGGTAAAATAAAAATAGCGGCTCTGAAGGGCCGCTTTTTTTTGTTCTGATACAATGTGCCTTCCGACAACTAACGGATGCGGACTTATTTGCCAACTCCGGTTTAACTATGGCTGACGCACGGGCAAATTCCGGGATGGTTTTCCCTGTCAACTCATCCAATTAGGAAATAAAACGTTTTTTAACCCGGGATGGTAATTCTAATTGACTTCCTGAGGTTTATCAAACTTCAAGGCCTCTCTACCGGTACCTGTAAATGATTGAGGGTGTGTATTTGCTATTTCAGTCCGTGTTTTTCCATTCTCCGGTCGAGCGACTGCCAGGAGATGTTGAGCAGTTCGGCTGCTTTGGCTTTGTTGAAAGCGGCACGCTCAAGTGCCTTTTCTATGGTTCTCCGTTCAATGGCCGACAAGTCGAGGCCGCTGTCGTCGGTGCCGTCTATGGCATCGTTGATGGCATCGCTGCCGGGAAGGCCGGGGCGAAAATCGTCCCAGCCCAGTATGTCTTTTTCGCAAAGGATCATGGCCCGTTCAATCATGTTCCTGAGCTCCCGAACATTGCCCGGAAAATTATAGGCCGCAAGGCTTTTGCTTACGCCAGCCTCAACACCCCGGATGTTTTTGCCCATTTGCCGGTTGAAATAGGCGATATAATAATCGAGCAGGGGGGGGATGTCGTCCTTGCGCTCCCTGAGCGGAGGAATGCAGATCACGAAGGTGCTGAGCCGGTGATAAAGGTCAGGCCTGAATTTTTTTTGCCTGCTCATCTCGAAAAGGTCGCGGTTCGAGGCGGTGATCACACGTACATCCACCGGGGTCACGGTCCTGCTCCCGACTTTACTCACCTTCTTATCTTCAAGCACCCTCAGCAGCTTGGCCTGCTGGTTCATGGGCATGTCGCCGATCTCGTCAAGAAAAAGGGTTCCTTTGTTGGCAATTTCAAACCATCCTTCCTTGTCTTCGTGCGCATCGGTGAAAGCCCCTTTCCTGTGCCCGAAAAACTCGCTTTCGAACAGTGTTTCCGGCACAGCCGAACAATTGACTGAATAGAATAGCTGTTTTTTCCTGTTGCTCATAAAGTGTATTCCGCGGGCTACAAGCTCTTTTCCCGTGCCGCTTTCGCCGGTGATCAGAACGGATGTGCTGCTGGCCCCGGCCACCTTCGACATGAGCTCCACTACTTTCTTCATGGAATTGCTCCTGCCGATGAGCTGATGCCCGAGCGTGTTCTCTATTTCCTTCGATAGGATTTCAAACTTATGCTCGGTGCTTTTGAGTTTTTTGTTCAGCAGGATGAAGCGCCTTGTCCTTTCAATGGCATGGTTGATCTCAGGCAGCCTGAAAGGTTTCCGGAAATAGTCGAATGCCCCGCGCCGCATGGATTCTATCACCGTGTTCATGTCGCCGTGCCCCGATATCATGATCACCTCGAGACCGGGGTAGTCTTGTTTTACCCTTTCAAGCACTTCAATGCCATCCATCTCCGGCAGCTTCACATCCAGGATCAGGATGTCAACCTCTTCATGGTCGAGGATGTAAAAAGCTTCGGAAGGTTTTCCGCTTTTGTGCACCCTGTATTGCCGGCTGCTGAGGAATTCTTCAATTTCATCCCGCATGCGCGGCTCATCGTCGAGGATCAGTACGCTTAGCTCTTTCATGGTTAATTGCTGTTTTCCTGTTTTTCCCTATGCAGGGGAAAGGTGACCACCATCCGGGTGTATTCGTTTTCCCTGCTCTCGGCCTTGATCTCGCCCTTCATTTCCTTTACAATGCCATAAATGATGGAAAGCCCCAGCCCGGTGCCTTTTTCTTCGATCTTGGTCGTGAAGAAGGGGTCGAAGATATTTCCGATAATGTTTTGCGGGATGCCGGTACCGTTGTCATACAGGACCAGCCCGCAATTCTTCCTGTTGGCAAATGTGCTGATCCTGATTTCCATCCCGTAACCTGGCATGTTGGTTCTGGCTTTCTCCAGCACGGCATACCTGGCATTCGACAGCAGGTTGAGAATTACCTGCTCCAGCTTATACTTGTTACCCAAACAAAGGCCGGGACGCGATGAATATTTTATTTTAAGGTCAATCCCCTTGTTCTCATATTGACGGGAGATCAGCGAAAGTGCATTTCTGATCACCTCGTTCACCGCGATGGGTTCAAAAATGGCATTTTGCTGGTCGCGCGAAAAGATCCTCACATGCTCAATGATATTCCTGATCCGCTCAATATCCCTGAAAAGCGAATCCATCTTTCTTTTGGTGTATTCGTCAGTGATCTCGCCCGACTGGAATTTCAGCAGGAGGTTGTCGAGCCCCATGGCTATGCTGCCAAGGGGCTGGTTGATCTCATGTGCAATGCCTGCAGCCAGTTCGCCCAGCGATTCCAGTTTTGATTTCTGAATGAGCAACTCCTGCTGTTTCCTTATTTTTTCCAATTCCTGCTGTACCCTTTCTTCCAGGTTGCGGTTCAGGCGGGTAAGTTCCTCGGCCGTTTTTTTCCGGTCCGTGATGTCTGAAACAAAGGTAAGCACAGTGGTTTCACCTTCCCAGGTGATCACGGTCGACTTGATCTCGAACCATTTCAGTTTCTTTTTCCTGTCGATAAATTTGATGTCGTAACGGTCCGGTACATCTTCCCCCTTAAGCCGTTTCATATGGTTTTCCATAATCAGTTCGCGGTAATCCACATGCATGAAATCGCTGAATGGCTTGCCAATGATGTTTTTCGGCATGTAACCGGTCATTTCGTAGATCTTGGGATTTACAAAACGGACAATACCGTTAACGGTGAGCAGAATGCCGTCGTTGGCGTTTTCAAATACCTGCCTGTATTTTTCCTCGCTTTCGCGGAGGAGGGCTTCGATCGATTTTCTTTCTGATATCTCGTTGATCAGGTCGCGTGTCCGCTCCTGTATGCGGATCTCCAGTTCATTGTTCAGTTTGAGCAGCTCTACCTCAACCCTTTTCCGCTGTATGGCGGCGCCAATGATGTCGGCGGCCGTGCCCAGGGCGTTCAGTTCTGCCTCGTTCCATTCGCGGGCTGCCAGGCATTCATCAAGCCCGATAAATCCCCACCACTGGTTGTTTACAAAGATGGGCATGATCACGACCGATATTACATCATACTTTTCGAGTAATCTTTTTTCCTGTTTGGGGAACTTTTCAATGTTTCCGTATATGGGTTTGCCCTGCCCCAGTGTCTTTACCCATCTTTTAAATCCGTCGTTATAATAGATCTCCCGCAATTCGCCCGCATCCAGCTTGTCATTGATCCCCGGCGCCGACCAGTCGAAAAGCAGGCTGGTATAAAGCTGGGTTTTGTTGCCCGTAAAGTTTTCAAAGATATAAACCCTGCTCACTTCTGTTGCCTCACCCAGGTGCCTGATCACATCGCCGACACTTTTTGTGGAGTAGTTATATTTAAAGAACAGCTCTGAAGCGTAGTTGACTGCTTTCAGGATGGCGTCGCTTCTTTTCAGGGCCTCTTCGGCTTCCTGTCGCATGCGGGTCTCTTCCTGTATGTTTTTCTCGAGCAGGATCTCCCGGCCGAGTTCCCTGACCTGCTTTTCAAGTTCACTGTGTTCTACGGGTTTGAGCAGATAGCTGCGAACGCCGTAACGGATGGCATGCATAAAGTTCTCCCGGGCATCATGTGCGGTCATGATCATGATGCGGGTGCCCGGATCTTTGCGGCGTATTTCTGCGATCATGGCCAGCCCGTCCATCTCTGGCATGTTCAGGTCGGTGATTACCAGGTCGGGCCTGTGCTTTTTATATAATGCAAGGCCTTCTTTCCCGTTTGCCGCAACATGCAGGGTCTCTGCCATGTTCTTCAGCAGGGCGGAGTAAGCTTTGCGTATCGACGCCTTGTCTTCCGCGTAGAGGATTGAGATCGGGATACTGGCGTTCTTGCCGGCCATATTTTCAACATTTGATTTATATGGCTAAGTTAGTAAATAATACCGGATCAGTTACCTGGTTATGCTTTACCGGCCGGATTTGAAAATTGTATAATCAGAGAAGTGCTGATCAAAGGCAGAACAGGGATTGCCCTTTCTGACTCTTGGCAAGTCCGGTGAAAATCCTGCATGCTTTTCCTGCGGGTGTGAACAAAAAAATTTGTCTTGCGTTATTCTGTTGTTTTTCAGATACAGATGATGGCAAAAAAAAGAACATACCGGAGGCGTGAGTATTTGTCGGGCAAATTGCCTGACGGGAGTTTCCCCGACGATCCCCTGATCCTTTTCCTTGATTGGCTCAACGAGGCCTCCCGGCAGGGGGGAAAGGATCATGAAGCCATGGCGCTTGCCACTGCCGGTAAAGACGGTCGCCCCTCGGTACGAATGGTATTGCTGAAGGAAGTAAGCCCGGAGGGACTGGTCTTTTATTCAAACTACGAAAGCCGTAAGGGCATGGAACTGGAACAGAACCCTTATGCTTCGGTGCTTTTCTACTGGCCCGGGCTCGACCGGCAGCTCCGGGTTGAAGGAATTGTTGATAAAACGGATGATCGCAACTCCGATGCATTCTTTGATTCACGCCCCCTCGGGAGCCGGGTCGCATCAGCCGTTTCGCCGCAAAGCCAACCGGTACCCGGCCGCGCATATCTTGAAGAAAAATTCGATGAATTATTGTCGCGTTCCGCGTATAAAAAACTCAAAAGGCCTTCCCACTGGGGAGGATATGTGTTGCGGCCCATGGCATATGAATTTTGGCAGGGCAGGGAAAACCGCCTGAACGACAGGATCAGGTATGACCTGAAGGACGGTACATGGCATAACTGCAGGCTGGCACCTTAAACTGTGCTCTGCCTGTAATTTATTTTTGCCATCAGCTTTAAAATAATGCGTAGCTGATCCTCAGATGAAAGCGAAGCCCCGGTGTTAAGCGATAAAAATGGCGATCGTCGGCCATATAGGATCTAAAAACAGATTCTTTGGTATCGTTCAGAATATTGTCGATCTTCACACCGATCTGCAGACGCTCCTCTTTTCCCAGTTTCTTATTGGCATTGAAGTTCAGGCTGTGAAATGGTATGCTATAGATGTCGGGGCGGTCAGCTATACCAACGTACTCCAGTGTTTCGCCTTGAATATTGTAATACAGCCCGGCTTCGAGTCCTTTCAGGAAACCTTTTTCACTGCCGTTGTATGATATCCCTGTGTTAACGATATATGGTGCCTGACCGGCCATGCTGCGGTATTTGTCGATCCTTTCTCCTGTGCGTGCATTTTCCAGTTTGGATTCGTACTCGGTTTCACTGAGCTCAATACTGGATTGCGTCAGGGTTATGTTGAAAAGAATGCTGAAGTTCCTGAAGGAGGGGATGAGGGTTTCTGTATTGATCCGGATTTCTGCTTCCGCACCGAAAACTTCCCCGTCGCCAACATTGCGTGGCTGAAAGGCTCCGGTTTGTTGGGCAAACTGGACGATTTCAATCGGTTTAATGAATTTTTTGTAGAAGCCGCTCAGCGAAAGCATCTGACCTCCGGGTTTGAACATTTCCCAACGCAGGTCAAAGTTGTGGATACTGGTGCTCACCAGGTTCCCGTCCCAATACACGATGCCGGCAATGTCATTGGCATCACGGAAAAGACCCCCGACAAAAGTCCTGCCGCTGATAGGATCGTAGATCTCGGCATAGGAAAGTTCCTTGAA
>CAYOLA010000134.1:0-3877 GCA_964404735.1 uncultured Bacteroidales bacterium | reverse complement strand
CTGCTTCCTTTTCTGATCAAAAGCTCCCAGTAAAAGCAAAATGCCACCGATTAAAACAAGCAGCCCGAAGAATTTCGACAGGCTAATGATCAGTTCCTCTGTGGCAAAGAGGGCGAGGCCGCCGAAAACAATTGCCAGCACGCCATTTAGCGTAAGGATCCACCAGTTTTTTTTCATGTCCATTTTATTGTTTATAATTTTTATTGCAGCTATGAAGATAAGGCTAAAAATCTTTCATCCATAGACCTTTTTTTACACAAACCATATTGACCTTCCCCGAAGTTAATTTTATTTTTTGATCTTATATCCGCTTATGCGGTTTTAAGCAACGCTTTACATATATTCAAGCATGGCACGGATCAGCAGGAACAACCCAAAAGCACAAAGCCCGGCGCCGGCAACGCGGTTAATCCACTGAATGAATTGGGGGGTAACATATTGCTTAATCTTATACGCCCCGAAACATTTCAGCATATCGGTAGCCATGATTACCAGCAGGGTTGTTGAAAAAAGGGCGATAACCGACCGTGGTTCGCCTTTGTAATTTGCTGTGATGGTTGCAACCCACAGAATCCAGAAGAGCCAGACGAAAGGATTGGTAAAATTAAGGAAAAACCCTTTCAGGACGTATGTCACGGGGTTAGGTTTGCGGATGGGCTCCCCGTTGTTTTCAACGGATATTTGTACTTTCCTGGTAATGGTCACCAGGCCGAATACGATCAGTATTACTCCCGTGATAATGCCAAAAATCAATTGATTTTCGGGAGTTTCATTAACAATTTGAAGGGCTCCAAGCAGGCATAGCGCCACCAGGGCCACATCGCTCAGAAAAATACCGAAAGCCAACTGAAATCCGGCCCAAAGGCCCCTGTGAATACTTGTCTGGATCAATGCAAATAAGGCTGGCCCGAAGCCAAAAAGGAAAGCAAGCGTTATCCCGAGGATTAAACCTTCCCAAATAGGAGTAATCATGATCTAAGCGTTGTTTTTATATTCCCTGAGGTAAACTTCCCATTGCTCATATTTTTCGCCCTTGAGCACACGCGGAAACTTATTAGCCCCTCCCTCCTTATTATGTATCTTCATCCACCTGGAAAATGCACCGGGCGGCAATATTTCAATAAATAAATCGGTAACGGCCGATATTCTTTCAACACGGTAATCATCGTTCAGTATTTTCAGGTAGCCGTCGATTTTTTCAATGGCTACCTCCGGATCGATCTCATCATCGGTACCCAGGTACCATTTATGTGCAAACATGCTTCCGTGCCTGAATCCGGCTACCGTAAATTCTCTTATCTCGATGTTAAATTCATCCTGCAGCATTTTTACAGCCATGTTCATGTTTTCCTGCGAAAGATGTTCTCCGCATAAACTCAAAAAATGCTTGGTACGCCCGGTAATGATGATCTCACAGTTTTGTTTCGACACAAATTTTACGGTATCGCCGATCAGGTATCGCCAGGCCCCCGCACAGCTCGACAACAAGAGTGCATATTCCTGGTTTTCATCGACCTCGCTGAGCAGGATTGCTTCTGGATTATCAACCATATTCCCCTCGGCATCGAAATTCTGATCATTAAAAGGTACAAACTCGTAAAACAGGCCGTTATCGGTAACCATTTGCATTATCCTTCTTTCCAGGCTGCTCTGATAAGCAATATATCCCTCCGAAGCAAGATAGGATTCGTTATAGATAACCTGCTTGCCAAAAAGTTTCTTAAAGCTTTTTTCGTAGGGCTCAAACGAAACCCCGCTGTGAACATATACCGACAGGTTTGGCCAGATTTCATGAATGTGCTTCAGTTCATACCTTTCAATAATGCGCTCGAGGATGATCTGTATCCAGGCCGGTACGCCAACAATAACACCAATATCCCAATCCGGAGCTTTTTTGATGATCTCTTCAAGCTTTGTTTCCCAGTTACGCTCACGCGATATCCTTTTGCCCGGCTTGTAAAAATGCTGAAACCAGAAAGGGATGTTTCCGGCCGATATTCCCGATAAATCACCTTCGTAATAGGAACCATTGAACACAAGGTGGGTGCTTCCGCCGATCATCAGTATACCCTTTTCATAAAATTCAATGGGAAACTTATAGCGGGCAGTGCTTACCAATTGCCGGATGCTTACACGACGAATGGCCCGGATCATATCACCCGTAACCGGTATATGCTTGCTTGATGATTCGGAAGTCCCCGAAGTTAAAGCAAAATACTTGACCCTCCCGGGCCAGCTCACAAATCCCTCGCCATTCAGGGCCCTGTACCACCATTTACGGAACATTGAATTATAATCGAAAGTGGGTACGCTTTGTTGAAAAGCCCTGATGAAATCTTGTTGTTTTAAGATTTTCTGAAATCCATGGTACTCACCAAATGCGGTGTTTTGCGCCTTGGTCAGCAATTTTTTCAGAACCCTTGCCTGTGCCTTATTACAATCCTTAGCCTTTCTGATTTCAAAGGGGATGCTACGAAGTTCGTAGGCCCGTTTTATAATCGTACCAAGAATGGCCATAGTTTACACGGGTTAATTTGCGCGATAAAATTAAGAAATATTCTCTACTTTTATGATAATCATTTAAGATGAAACGACGAATCCCTTTATTGCCAAAAACAGCCGGCCTGGTCATACTGGCCGTTCTTATATATTTCAGCGGTTTACTGATTACCAGCAGCATTTCTGATTACCGCCCTGAAAACCGCACGATTCTTCGTTTACAGCCACATGAACAGGAACCGTTCATTACGGACGACACATTATCATTGCTCAGCTGGAACATCGGCTATGCCGGTCTCGGCAAGGAAACCGATTTTTTTTATGATGGCGGCAGGATGGTTATCCCGCCAAAACACCTTTTCAGGGAATATTATGAAAGTATTCTCATGCAGATACAGGCCTTCGACAGCATCGACCTGATCCTGCTGCAGGAAATTGATACCTTTTCATCACGTTCATATTATCAAAACCAGTACAGGGATGTTGCCACAAGCTTACACTCCCACCAGGGCATTTTTGTTAAAAACTATGATTCCCGCTTTGTACCGGTACCCGTTCATCAACCGATGGGCAGGGTCGTTTCGGGCCTTTCCCTTTTTACACGATTGCCCCTTACGGAAGCCGAACAAATCGTATTCAATGAAAACTATGTATGGCCGACCAGGCTCTTTATGCCCGATCGTTGTTTCCTTGCCGCTACAATACCCGTTAATCATGCTATTTCACTTATTGTGATCAATCTGCATCTGTCAGCATTTGATGACGGTAAGCTGCGAAATGCACAATTGGGGAAAGTTTCGGATTTCATGAAAACGGCGTGGATGAAAGGGCATTATGTGCTGGCGGGCGGCGACTGGAATATGAATCCCCATGAAGGTGATTTTAAGGGTTTTTTAAGTGGCGATAAGACTTTCAGTATCCCCCTGCTATCGGCATCATCTGCTTTCGACTCGTCCTGGCATATTTCTTTTGATCCGGGTTTTCCAACCAACCGCGATGTTGCCGCGCCATATTCATCAGGCGAAACACCAACCACCATCATCGATTTTTTTATTGCCTCCCCCAATATCGAAGTGATTGAAGTCAAAACCCTTTATGATGAATTCAGGTATTCCGACCACCATCCGGTTTATTTGCGGTTCAGGCTAAAATAAACCTTCCGGCAAAGATGTGAACCAATCCCTGTCAGGTTTGTTTATTGAAAAACCTCACAGTCATGATAAAAAATGTAGGATCTGTTGACAAAGCATTGCGTATACTGCTGGCCGTTATTGTTGCGGTGTTGATCATAACCAAGGTGCTGACCGGAGCGGCAGCCATCATATTGGGCATCGTTGCCGGAATGTTCCTGATTACTTCCCTGTTTGGTTTTTGCGGG
>CAYOLA010000133.1:0-31791 GCA_964404735.1 uncultured Bacteroidales bacterium | reverse complement strand
CTGCAACCTGATGATGATGCGCCTGGCTTCCACAATGGCATCTTCATATTCACCCGCCTGCATATAGTTCATGGCCTTGAAATAATTGACCATGACCTTTTCAACATCTTCGGCCTGGTAGGGTTTCATACCAGGGTTGGTGATGAGCGACAATGCCTCGTACCCCCACTGTTTATGCTGATCTTCGATCAACAGATCGGCCACGTCCAGGTCTTTGTTGCTGGCCTCAATATCGCCAAGCATCCAGTTGACCCACCCGCGGTTCATATAATAGAGCAATTCATTTTTCCCGCTCCGGTCTTTATCATTTTTGGAAAGCCAATCCCTGGCCTTTTCCATTTCGCCTGCCGAAACATATTCCTGGAAGCGCTGGTTTTTTTTATAATAACTCGCACATCCTGCAAGCATGCCTACAGTAAAAAAAATCAGAAACAACAAAGGTTTACCCTTCATTCCGGAGTGGATTATAAAAAACGGCAGTTACCGGCATGCAAACCGGGGCTTTTATCTTTTGATGTATTTTTTGATCTTCTTGTCGCCTATCCAAACAATCTCATTGGTTTCGATGGAAGTAAGCTCCAGGTTGATCTGGTAAAAGGTAACCGTTTCCCTGCCTTCGGTGTCGACAATGGAGTTTATGGAGCCTTGCAGCATGAAGTCGGCGCCGATCTCCCTGCCCCATGACTTCATGGTTTCGGCTGAAGCAAAATCCTGTTGGTCGGCCCTTTCACGGCGTATATCCTCCCGCTTTTCGCCCCCCTGCACCAGGCGCACCTGCTGTGAGTTGATAAAGGCCCTTTCGAGATCTTTGATAAAGGTCTCGGCATTGATATGTTCGTGGCTTTTGTTTTTTACAAAACCACAGATGACCACAGGCTTGTTGCCGCCATTTGCGTCGCGAAAGTTGTTGAGCCAATGCTCGCTGAGCGATTGGGCGATCATGGCATCGGCCGTAAGCCTGGAATCGGTATCGTTCCAGCGGCCGCTGAGGTCTATTTGTTCATCGGGCGAGACCCGTGTTACTTTTTTCTTTGAACTGCATGCGCCGGCCAGGATAACAAGAATGACCATACCCGTGATAAGAATCGCTTTTTTCATTGTAAAACATTTTTAGGTTAACGGCATGATGGATTCTCCATGCAGCAATGCCTGGGAAAGCAAATACAGGGAGATTCCATCGGTTTTGCCCTGAAAATTTCTTTTTTTGTAAAGATAGAAAAGATCAGGTATGCCGGCAGGATTTCCAAACATTTTTTTAAGGAAGAAAAGCAGGCGTTACAACTACCCCCTGAAAAACAAGGCCTTGATAATAAGGCTGGCCATCTTCGGATTTTCTTTCAGCCTCCGGGTTGAATAGGCAAACCACTGTGAACCGTAAGGTACATATACGCGCATGCGATGGCCATTGTCGACGATTGATTTTCGCAATTCGGGCGTTACACCATAAAGCATCTGGAACTCATACATCCCGGGCGGAACCTTATACTTTTCTATCAGGCGGTATGCCCCTTCAACCAGCTTCTTATCGTGGGTGGCAATGCCGGGATACATTCCCTTTGAAAACATGTATTCGAGGTCGGCAAGAAAATGCCCGTTGATCTCATGATATTTTTTATAGGCAATTTCTGCCGGCTCGACATAAATCCCCTTGCAAAGCCTGTAATTTACCGGGTTGGATTCGCTGTGAATGTCCTCAAGGCTTTTAATATCATTGAGGGTGCGCTTCATGTATGCCTGAAATACCAGGCCAACGTTTTGGGGAAATTCCGCCTTCAGGCGCCTGAACAGCGTGATTTCCCTGTCGACGCACTGCGAATCCTCCATGTCGACCCTGACAAAATTATTATGCTCCGCCGCTTTCTTCACAATCTCCCGGATATATTCATAGCAGACCTCTTCATCGAGCAACAGGCCGAACATGGTAGGCTTTAGCGAATAATTACCGTTGATGCCTTCTTTTTCAAAAGTTTCGATAATATCCAGGTATTCTATTTTGTTCTGCTCAGCCTGGTCAAGGTCGGAAATGAATTCGCCCAGCAGGTCGACGGTAACCATGATGCCTTCTTCATTGATCTTGCGCGATTCGCGAATGGCATCCGCTATGGTCTTTCCGGCAATATACCGTTTCGAGAACAACCAGACAAATTTTTTGGGCAGATAGGGAAGCAGTGAGGCAATGAATTTATTGAACATCGTTTTAAAGTTGACTGTGTTAATACTAAATCGCTCATCAAGCGTGCAAAATAAATACATAATTCCATTGGGGTGAAAAAAACTGTGAAAAAATTAACAGGATAAGTATTATATTTTTGCCCGCACAATCTTTTAAACATTATACTTGTAAAAACAAAGTTATATCCCTAATTTTGCAGCCCGAATTTTTGAGGGGGGCGGGATTATGAAGGAATTAAATGCGTTTTTGGTCCGGTTCAGTGGGTTAAAGGAGGGGCATCATATTTATACTTACGAGATAGGGCCGGAGTTCTTTAAATGTTTTGAGTATTCAGAAATCCAGGATGGCGGGCTCAGGGTCCATGTCGACATGGAAAAACAGAGCAGGATGATGATCTTTGATTTCAATATCAGGGGTTATGTGACCGTAGCCTGCGACCGCTGCCTGGCCGATATGCAATATCCCCTTGAAGGCAGGCATCGCCTGATCGTCAAGAGAGGAACGGAATGGGCCGAGGAAACCGAAGAGATCCTGATCATCCCGGAAAGTGTAACCAGGATTAACCTGGCCACTTTTATTTATGAATATATCGTGCTGATGCTGCCCATAAGGAAGATCCATCCCGATAACGGGGACGGCTGTGACCTGGAAATGTTGCGGCACATCGAAAACCTGCCGGAAAAAGAAACCGACCCTCGATGGGACAACTTAAAGGAATTGAAAATAAAATAACCTAATATCAGGAAATAAAATGGCACATCCAAAAAGGAAAATATCAAAAACCAGGAGGGACAAAAGGAGAACCCATTACAAAGCCAGCCTTCCCACCCTGGCTACATGCCCCACTACAGGCACCATTCACATTTACCACCGCGCGTATTACGTCGACGGCGACCTTTATTATAAAGGGAAACTGGTAATGGCCAAAGGTGAATGATCATAACTATTTACTGCTTTATTCGTTTAATACCAGATTAATCCGGGTTATATCATGAATATCGGGCTGGACATAATGGGGGGCGACAAAGCGCCTGATTCCACCATTCAGGGAGCCATACTGGCACAACGCGAACTGGATGGGCAGGACCGGCTATTCCTGTTCGGCGATGAAAAGATGATCAGGGAAAAACTTTATGAAAATAATGCCGACCCTGATTTCTTTGATATTATTCATGCCCCTGATGTGATTGGAATGAGTGACCAGCCCATCAAAGCCTTCACACAAAAAACCGAATCAAGCATTTCCAAAGGATTCCATTACCTGAAACAGGGATCGATCGATGGCTTTGCCAGCGCCGGCAACAGCGGCGCCATGCTGGTCGGCTCCATGTACAGCGTGGAAATGATCCGGGGGATCATCAGGCCATGCACGGCAGTTGTGCTGCCCAGCGAAAACGGCGGGCAAACACTCATGCTCGACATCGGGACAAACCCCGATCCAAAACCCGAAGTAATGTACCAGTTTGGCATCCTCGGCTCGTTTTATATCAAATATGTTTATGGCGTTGATAACCCCAGGGTAGGCCTGCTTAACATCGGCGAAGAGGAAGAAAAGGGCAATATCCTCGCAAGGGCTGCCTACAAGCTCATGAAACAGTCCAAACATTTCAACTTCATCGGAAATGTGGAAGGGCGCGATGTGTTATGTGACAAAGCCGATGTGGTTGTTTGCGACGGTTTTACGGGAAACATCCTTCTCAAGCAACTTGAGTCTATGTATTTCCTGCTCAAAAAACGGGATCTGTACGATGATTTTGTTGAAAGAATGAACTACGAAAATTTCGGGGGCACACCCATCCTTGGAATAAAATCAACGGTAATGGTCGGCCATGGAATTTCAAACGGCAATGCCATCAGGAACATGATCCTGCTCACCAAAAACATCCACCAGGCCAATCTTTCCCATAAAATACAGGGCGAACTTCAAAAACATTCGTAATTTTACCGCCCAAAAAATATTCCCTATGCAAGATTTAAGAGCAGCAATTACAGGCGTTTACGGCTGGGTTCCCGACTATATCCTCACCAATGCCGAACTCGAAAAAATGGTGGATACTACCGATGAGTGGATCACCACGCGCTCGGGTATCCATGAGCGGCACATCCTGAAAGGAGAAGGACAGGGAACCTCAGTTATTGGCGCCGAAGTGGTAAAAGGTTTGCTCGAAAAAACCGGCAACAAACCGGAAGACATAGAACTGCTGATCGTGGCTACGGTTACCCCCGATTATGCCTTCCCGGCAACAGCCAATATTATTTCCGAAAAAGCGGGCCTGAAAAATGCCTGGAGCTTCGACATCAATGCCGCCTGCTCAGGCTTCCTCTTTGCCCTGACCACCGCCGCACAGTTCATCGAAGCCGGAACACATAAAAAAGTGATGGTGGTCGGGGCAGAAAAAATGTCGATGATGATCGACTATACCGACCGCGCCACCTGCGTACTGTTCGGCGACGGCGGCGGCGGGGTGCTGCTCGAACCCACCACCGAAAATGTAGGCATCATCGACTCAAGGCATTATACCGACGGATCGGGGAAACAGTACCTCTACCAGAAAGGGGGAGGCTCCGTGAAACCGGCCTCTTTCGAAACGGTTGCAAACAAAGAACATTTTGTATACCAGGAAGGACAGTCGGTGTTTAAATTTGCCGTTAAGGGCATGGCCGATGTTTCGGTCGAGATCATGAAAAGAAACTACCTGAGTTCCGATGATGTTAACTGGCTGGTCCCCCACCAGGCCAACCTCCGCATCATTGAAGCCACCGCCCGAAGGATGGGAATCGACAGGAACAAGGTGATGATCAATATTCAAAAATACGGCAATACCACCTCGGGCACCATACCCCTTTGCCTGTGGGAATGGGAAAACCAGCTCAACAAAGGCGATAACCTGATACTGTCGGCTTTCGGAGGCGGGTTTACCTGGGGGTCGATATATGTGAAGTGGGCCTATTAAAGCTTTATCACTCCCCGTCAAATTTTAACACTGATCAGTTTTTTTCAGAACCGGGAAATCCGGCTTGTCAATATTTCCACCTGTTGGATAATGCCACCAGCGAAAGCATGACCGGTACCTCCACCAGTACACCGACAACCGTTACAAGGGCGGCCGGCGACTGCAGGCCGAAAAGGGCAATGGCCACCGCTACGGCCAACTCGAAAAAATTACTGGCACCAATCATGGCCGCCGGCGAACAAATGGCATGCGGCAATTTTAAAAAGCGGCCCGAAAACCATGTAATGAAAAAGATAAAATAGGTTTGAATTACCAGGGGGATGGCAACCAGCAGAATGATCAGCGGCCTGTCAATGATATTGGAGCCCTGGAAAGCAAAAAGCAACACCAGCGTTACCAGCAGGGCCAAAATGGAAACGGGCTTGAACTTCGGCAGGAATACCTGCTTAAACCACTCCTCCCCCCTCTTCCTGATCAGCAGCTTATGGGTCAGATAACCCGCTACCAGGGGAATGACCACAAAAACAACCACGCTGGCAACCAATGTGTCATAAGGAATCTGTATATCGGTGATACCCAGTAGCAGGCCGACGATAGGCACAAATGCCACCAGAATGATCAGGTCGTTCACCGACACCTGCACCAGGGTGTAGTTCGGATCCCCGTTGGTAAGGTAACTCCATACAAAAACCATGGCCGTACAGGGAGCGGCCCCCAGCAGAATGGCCCCGGCAATATATTCACCGGCCTGATCGGGAGTAATGATGGCCGCATAGATCTTCGTAAAGAATATCCAGGCAAAAAAGGCCATGGTCAGGGGTTTGATCAACCAGTTCACCACCAGGGTCAGTATCAGCCCCTTTGGTCGCCTGCCTACACTTTTAATGCTGGAAAAATCAACCTGCAGCATCATGGGATAGATCATGAGCCAGATCAGCACCGCAACGGGGATATTGACTTTATAGATTTCCAGATCACTGAAAAAACTGATCTGCTCCCCTAAAAAATGCCCTGCCAGTATTCCGGCGGCAATACACAAGGCAACCCACAGACTCAGATACTTTTCAAAAAAACCGATTTTTTTTTTGCTTCCCATCTTGTAAGAATTACATCTGTTCTTTAATGGTGTTTTTATACAAATCGCGGAAGACAAGCCCGATCATGTCCCGTATCCTGTGAAACTCACCCATTATATATTCCTCCGTTCCCGTGGCATCCGACGGGTCTTCAAACCCCAAATGCATCCGATGCTTCACTTCCCCGGTGAATACCGGGCAAACTTCTTTGGCGCCATCGCATACGGTGATGACATAATCCCACTTTTCGCCCACATAATCATCTACATGAACCGAACGATGACCGCCTATGTCGATCCCTGCCTCTTTCATTACCTTAACCGCCCGCGGATTGACCCGTTCCGCAGGTTGTGTTCCGGCCGAACGAACCGTGAGCGCCGGGTCGAACGACTGCAAAAAGCCGTGTGCCATCTGGCTGCGGCAACTGTTGCCTGTACAAAGGATCAGAATTTTCATCGTATCACTGTTTTTATATTAGCGGTTTGACGGAAATGCCAGATAACTAAAAAAATTTTCCTGATTTTTCGTATTTCATTTCCCTTATTTAAAAAAACAATCCGTAGAGCAAACCGCTGATCGTAGCCATTACCACAACAAGGGCGATATAGACCAGGGTTTTTTGTGTACCGAGTACCCCGCGGATCACCAGCATGTTGGGCAGCGAAAGCGAAGGCCCGGCCAGTAAGAGCGCCAGGGCAGGTCCCTTACCCATGCCCGAAGCGATCAGTCCCTGCAGAATGGGCACTTCCGTGAGGGTGGCAAAATACATGAATGCACCAAGGACAGAAGCAAAAAAGTTTGAGAAAACAGAATTCCCTCCAACCAGGGCAGCCACCCATTCATTGGGGATGATCCCCGCCATGGCGGTATCGTCATGCGTCGATCCAAGTAAAAACCCTGCAATAAGCACACCGATAGCCAGCAGCGGCATGATCTGCTTGGCAAAATCCCAGGATGCGATCGTCCATTCACGGTTTTCAGGCTCCCGGCGGTCGAAAAGGGTGATCAGGCTGAGGCCTGCAATTCCAACGATCATCGGGACGAGGGGCGAAGAACTGGCAAAAGCCGACAAGGCGGTGACCAGGGCTACCGCAATCACATACTGCCATTTCATTTTCAGGATATATATCAGGGAAAAAGCCAAAACAAGGGAAAAGAAGGAGGTTATATACCATTTATTGGCCCAAAGCCAGTACCAGGGGCCACTGCTGACTTCATCGCCCGGTTTGCCCCAGTTTGCGAATACCAGGATCAGCACCAGCGTAAAAAAATGAAAAGCCGTTTGCCACATCGGCCGTTTTTCAGGCACATCGGGAAAGCTCAACTGTTCTTCTCTTTTACGTTTTTCCTCCTTGCGGTATATCAATGACATTACCGAGCCGATGACAATGGCGAAGACCACCGCCCCGATAACACGGGCCACACCCATTTCAAAACCCAGAATGCGCGCTGTAAGGATAATGGCCAGGATGTTGATGGCCGGGCCCGAATACAAAAAGGCGATGGCCGGCCCGAGACCCGCCCCGCGCTGGTGAATACTCGAAAAAAGCGGCAATATCGTACAACTGCAAACAGCCAGTATCGAACCGGAAACACTTGCCACCGTGTAGGCAACCCATTTTTTTGCTTTGGCCCCGAAATACTTCATCACAGCACCCTGGCTCACAAATACCGATATAACTCCTGCAATGAAAAAGGCCGGCAACAAACAAAGGATCACGTGCTCGCGTGCATACCATTTCGTAAGATCAAACATCGCCATGATGGCTTCTTCGAAACGGAGGCTCTCAACCGGCATAAAAAAAGCTGCCACAAAAACCACCATCATCCAGAATAAGATCCTGATCTCCCTCTTTAACTCCATATCAAAAACGTTTTAATCCGACAACTTAAGCAATCACAACACTCCCCTGTTAAAAGCTATTGCAAATGATATTCCCCGGGGCCATCCTAAAACAACCCAACCATCAGATTGACCAGGTCAATCCCCCAATAAACAAGGAAAATATAGTATATCCCGACCAGGATAAACAAAACGGCTATTACGTACCTGAAATATCTTTCAAATATCCGGAGGTTGTTATACAGCTTTCCGACACCCGACACCGTATAGGCCAGCAACCAGGCAAATATGATGACCGGGATGCCGGTTGCCACAGCAAATACAAAGGGCAGGTAAAGCCCCGATGCGCTGCTGATCGTCATCGGAATAAGCATACCGAAATACAACACTCCGCTGTACGGACAAAAGGCCAGGGCAAAGATGATGCCCAGCAACAGAACATCAAGGTAACTGCGGGCTCCCTTTTCCCTGTAGCGGTTGCCCAGGCTGCTAATACCCGGGATCCTGATCCTGATCATGTTGAGCATTAAAAAGCCGATGATGATCAGAAGCGGGCCAATGACTTTTTCGCCATACATCTGGAACCAGTAGGATACCTTGATCTGATCAGCGCCAATGTAGATGATCACGGCCAGCAGGGTATAGGATATGGCACGGCCCAGGGTATATACAAGGCCATTAATGAAAACCCTTTTACGATTTTCTATATCCTTGCTTATAAAACCGATGGCAGTAATATTGGTGGCCAGCGGACAGGGACTGATGGCCGTGAGCAATCCCAGCAGGAAAGCCGACAACAGGGGCAGGGAACTGTTGCTTAATAAGTTATTCAGTAATTCTTCCATACAGAAACGTTTGCCCGTTTACAGCAAAGGGTCAATTTTTTCCTTAATAAGCTGTTTATAGATTTCCGGCTTTGTACGGGCATTCATAAAACCCTCATTGGTAATGTTAATCCTGGTATCACCACTGACAATAAGAACAGTCTGACCGGAAATACCAAGTTCCCCGCCTTTTAGTTTCCCTTCGGCGTCTTCAAGGTTCATAGCCGAATACTTTACCTTGTTGCCATACAACTCATCAATGGTGGTTTTGGTAACCTCCTCCACAATCTTGCAGGTGGCACACCTTCTCGAAAAATGGAAGTAAAATACCTCCACATTACCTGAGCTTGAATCAATGGCAATATCTTCATCCTGGTTGGTCTGAGCGCTCCCGCAGGCAGTAAAGCCTATTACCATAACCATTAAAATAATCATTTTCAATGTTTTCATATTACTAAAGGTTTTGATTGATCATATTTTTAATTTCATTCATTGAAGGAAGCCTCCCCGACATTACGACTTTTTCGTTAATGACCAGGCCCGGCGTACGCATGATGCCATATGCCATGATCTTCATGATATCTTCTTCCTTTACCACCTTTGCATCGATACCCAGTTGCGATACCGCTTCGATGGCAGACTTTTCCAGGCTTTTGCATTTGGGGCAGCCTGTCCCCAGAATTTTTATTTCCATAATTTAAATTGTTTTTGTTTCGAAATAACTGATAAATGTTCGTAGTTCGCAAAATAACGAACGATTATATTAAAAAATTTTACACTTTTAAAAAGGCCATGAACAATTCCCGGGCCTGCTGCCAGTTATCCCTGTTCACACAATACCTGATACGCGGGGCCTCTGTCTCGCCCTGAATAAGCCCGGCTTTTTTTAGTTCCTTGAGATGTTGCGAAAGGGTTGACTTGGCAATGGGCAATACATCTGATAAATCGCCGCTGTAACAGCAACTCTGGTTCGAGAGCAATTCCATGATGTATACCCTTACCGGATGCCCGAGAGCCCGGGCATACCTGGCCAGTGCCTTCTGATCATCACTTATCTTTTCCGTCATAAATAATATAAATAATCAAACCGTTCGCAAAAATACGAACAATTGAATAAATTCAAACTTTTTTTAAAAAAACTTTTCGGGTTGCTGTTAAAATATTATTAACCCGGATGCCCCTTGAGGCCAAAGCGGGTAAATTAACAGAAAAGTCCTTTACATTTGCATCTTAAAACCTTCCAGTTATGGCCGTCAACGATTTTTTGATTACCAAGATCATTGCCACCCTTGGTCCTGCCACATCGGAAACTGCGCTCATTCAGAAACTGATTGATGCAGGAACCCGGATATTCAGGATCAATTTTTCACACGGATCTTTTGAGGAATACGACAGCCTCATTGCCAACATCCGGCAGGTCGAAAAACAAAGCGGGCATTATATTGCCATCCTCGGCGATCTGCCCGGCCCCAAGATCAGGGTTGGAAAGGTAATTAAAGAAGGTGTGATGCTGAAGGAGGGAGAGGAGATCCGTTTTGTTAAAAAAACGGTTACAGGTGGTGAAAAAGGTAATGAACACAGCTTTTCCACCACATACCCGCCCTTTATCGACGAAGTAAAAACGGGGGAAAGGATATTGCTTGACGATGGAAACATAGAGCTTGAATGCACGGGCAGGGATGGTGAAGGGAAAGATGCAGTACTCCGCTGCCGCGTGGTCAATAGCGGCCTGCTGAGCAGTTCCAAGGGCATCAACCTCCCCGACAGTGAGCTTTCCCTGCCATCGCTCACGAAAAAGGACATCAACTGCGTTAAGTATGCCGTAAAGAAGGAACTCGATTTCCTGGCGCTGAGTTTTGTACGTTCAGCGAACGACATCAGAAAGCTCAAAAGGCTGCTGACAAGGCTGAAAGCAAGGCCAAAGGGCCTGCACATTACCGGCGGCGACCTGGGGTTTTCAACCATGTACGATGATAACTACATTCCCATTATCAGCAAGATTGAAAAACCCCAGGCCATTGAGAACCTGGATGAGATCATCGGCGAATCAGACGGCATTATGGTGGCCCGCGGCGATTTGGGGGTTGAGATGGATCTGGCCGAGGTAGCCATTTTGCAAAAACAGATCATCCGTATGTGCAGTGAATACGGCAAACCCGTAATTGTGGCCACACAGATGCTGCAGAGTATGATCCACGAACCCGTACCAACGCGTGCCGAGGTTTCGGATGTTGCCAATGCCATTATCGACGGGGTGGATGCGGTCATGTTGTCGGGAGAAACCGCCATCGGGAAATACCCGGTTGAAACGGTCAGGATCATGAACCGCATCTCGATGAAGACAAACGCATACATCAAAAGCCTGGATGCCAATTCCGAAAAGCTTATCAGATACCGGGGCCCGTTGAACCGCAAGGCAGCCATGGCCAGGGGTGTGCACCAGATGGCCCGCGACATCAAGGCAAAACTGATCATCACATGGACACATTCGGGTGGCAGCAGCGTATTCCTTTCTCAGCAGCGAATGGAAGTTCCCCTGATCGCGTTCGGCGAGAACAGGAAAAGGCTGCAGCAACTGTCGATACTATACAGCATCACCCCAAAATACATGAAGCAACCTGCCTCGGGAAGCAAGTTCATAGCTGCCGTAAACCACATGATCATTAAAAACAAGTGGGCCAAAAAAGGGGAACCCGTGATCATCGTGGCCAGCGACCCCATTACCCGCAGGGGCATTACCAACCGCGTGGTGATCCATTATGTGGGGGAAAATATGGACGAATAAAGCGCTGAAGGCTTATTCCCGTTTATGATCCGTTTGGCGGATTTTTAAAGGGTATTGATAAACTTTTCCGACTCCAGAAATAGTCTCGTAATATAGATTTCAGTAATTTCCAGGGGTTTGTGCATAACCTCGTGGAAATTCCATTGCTCGTCACTGTCGGGGGCGGTGATCCTTGCCAGATAATGGATATAATCCTCCATTTCACGGCCATATTCCATGGCCAGTTTCTCAAACCGGCCATCGCAGTATGTTTTGTCGAGGGCTTCGATGCGGGATTTAAAAATAAACGGCATTTGCCCCACCAATTCCTGAAAAGGCGTAAGATCCTGGGTGGTCTCGCCTGCACGCAACCTCGTTTCAATATTGTTTACCATTTTATAAAGAAAAATGGATTCGTCATGCAGTTTGTCGGCCACTTTAAATACATTGGATTTGATGATTTCCTTATAGCGGTCGCTTCGTTCACGTTTCCTGGCAAGAACCGAATTCCAGATAAAAGCAATGGCTGCAGCGATGACTGATAAAGCCGTGGCAATATCAAGTCCGAATGAAAGATGATCAAACATGTTATTTGGTTTTAGAAAATACAAACCTACGGAAATTACAGGGACAGGCAATACCGGCCGGCGGGTTTTTCAAAAAATATTATTTTCGCACTTTCTATGGTACAATCTGCCGGCAAGCAGTTAAATGGCTGCAATGAACATACATGTGCCGGATTACAGCAACAAGATTATGCATGGAAAATGCCGGAGGCGAAATAATTGTTCCGGATATTTATGGCCGTGATGCCGAACAATTCAAGGGGTTAAGGGTTTTTTAAAAAAACAAAGAGCGACCATATGAAGGAAAAGAATGAACGCGCAAAGAATACAAACGGGTTTTTTTCCCGGTTTTTAAATTTCATTGAAAAAACAGGCAATGCCCTGCCACATCCTGCCACACTTTTCCTGATACTGGCATTGCTGGCCCTGGTATTTTCATGGCTGGCATCGCTGATGGGTTCCGAAGCGATAAACCCGGTAACGGGCGAAACCATCAGACCGTTTAATATGCTGAGCACCGAAGGACTGCACCTCATTTTCGACGGAATGGTCGATAATTTTACCGGCTTCGCTCCCCTGGGCATCGTGCTGGTGGCCATGCTGGGCATTGGCATTGCCGAAAGCAGCGGGCTGATCAGTGCCCTGATCCGGATGCTGGTTTTGTCGGCCCCCAGGCGCCTGCTGACTTTTGTACTTGTATTGTCAGGCATACTGTCGAACACAGCCAGCGACGTAGGCTATGTGTTGCTGATCCCCCTGGCCGGAGTGATCTTTATGGCTGTCGGCCGGAATCCCATTGCCGGGATGGCCGCCGCCTTTGCCGGGGTTTCGGGAGGGTTCAGTGCCAACATCCTGCTTGGCACCATTGACCCGCTGCTGGCGGGCCTGTCGACCGAAGCCGCCGGGATCATCGACCCTGATTACAATGTGAACCCGACGGCCAACTATTACTTCATGTTTGTATCAACCTTCTTTATTGCCTTTGCCGGCACCTTTGTAACCGAACGCATCGTGGAACCCCGCCTCGGCAAATACACCGGAGATGTCAAAAGCCAGGATGTAGAAAGGCTGAACAAAAAGGAAAAGCGTGGCTTGCGGTATACCCTGGTTGCTGTCGTCATCATCATCCTCATCGTTATGTGGGGAACCATCCCGCAGAATGGCTTCTTCAGGCCCGAAAACGGCAGCCTGCTCCACTCGCCGCTGATCAAGGATGTAATTGCATTCCTATTCCTCGGAGCCGGATTTACGGGCCTGGCATATGGCTTTGGGTCGGGGAACTTCAAAAACGACACGGATGTGATGAACGGCATGAGAGACAGCATCAAAACCCTGTCGATGTACGTCGTACTGGTATTTTTCGCGGCCCAGTTCGTAGCCTATTTCAAGTTGTCGAACCTGGGTGTGATCATGGCCATCAAAGGGGCCACGCTGATATCATCTTCGGGTATCGGCCTGATCCCACTGATGATCATGTTCATCATCCTTTCGGCATCCATCAATATGCTGATGGGCAGCGCCTCGGCAAAATGGGCCATCCTGGCACCGATATTCATTCCCATGTTCATGCTGATGGGGTACAGCCCGGAGCTGTCGCAGGTTGTTTACCGTATCGGCGACAGCGTAACCAACATCATCTCACCCATGATGAGCTTTTTTGCCCTGATCATTGCCTACTTCCAGAAATATGACCAAAAATCGGGCATTGGAACCATCATTGCCACCATGCTGCCATATTCCATTGTGTTCTTTATTGTATGGACCCTTTTGATCGTGGCATGGCTTTACCTGGGACTACCCCTGGGGCCCGATGCCGGGATCTATTATGTCAACTAGCGGAAAACATATCAGGATAAGCTGATTTTTACAAACTTTTTCACCGGCCGGGATAATCGTTTCAAACTGTTTTATTTTTGTATTTTTATGACCTCATTCAAGCGGTATGAGCCAATACAAGAAAAATCGTTTCCCGATCAATCTGAATCTTAATGTACGTGGACTGCAACCTTCTGCAACCCTTGCCATAAATGAAAAAAGCCGTCAGATGGCCGCAGAAGGAAAGGAAGTGTTCCGCCTGGGCCTCGGGCAATCGCCCTTCCCCGTACCCGAAGAAGTTGCGGAAGCCCTGCGGCGTAACGCCCATCAGAAGGATTACCTGGCCGTTAAGGGGCTTCCCGAACTCAGGGAGGCCATTGCCGGATTCAACAGGCGCATGCATAAGGTTGAAGATGATCCAGGAGATGTCTTTATCGGCCCGGGATCGAAAGAACTGATATTTATTCTGCAGCTTGTATATTACGGCGACCTGATCATTCCCACGCCCAGCTGGGTGTCGTATGCGCCCCAGGCAAAGATCATCGGCCGCAATGTGCATTGGGTCCCAACAAGTCCCGATAATGATCTGCGGATGAGCCCCGACATGCTGGAGGAGATTTGCCTGAACGATCCCGACAAGCCGCGCATCGCCATCCTCAACTACCCTTCGAACCCCACCGGGGTAAGCTATCCGATAGAAAGGCTGAAAAGGCTGGCCGAAGTAGCCCGTAAATACCATGTGATACTGGTTTCGGACGAAATTTACGGCCTTCTGCACCATAACAACCAGCATGTATCGGTTGCCCGTTATTATCCCGAAGGCACCATCATCAGCAACGGCCTGAGCAAATGGTGCGGGGCGGGCGGCTGGCGACTTGGCTTCTTCTCCTTCCCCTCCAGGCTCAGGTGGCTCCATCATGCCATGGCCGTAGTGGCCAGTGAAACATTTACCGCTACCAGCGCACCCATACAGTATGCCGCCATTAAAGCCTTCGAGGGTGGGCCCTTTCTGGATGACTACCTCCATAAAGCACGCAAAGTGCTTAAAGCCATCCTGAAACATATCATGCACCGCTTCGATAAACTGAAAATTAAATATCCCCATCCGCAGGGAGGTTTCTATATTTTCCCCGACTTCGGTCACTACAGTGAAAAACTAAATGAAAAGGGGATCTTCACCGGCCGACAGCTTTGCGACCGTATCCTTGACGAAACCGGGGTGGCCATGCTGCCCGGAATCGACTTCGGAAGGCCTGCCGAAGAATTTTCTGCCAGGATCGCCTATGTCGATTTCGACGGGAAAGCTGCCCTGGATGCCGCACATATGCTCTGTGTTGACGACAAGCTCAGCCAGGATGCCTTCGTAAAGGAATATGCCCCCAATATTGTAAAAGCCATCGACCGGCTGGGGAACTGGCTCACTGAAGGCTAAATAACAGCAATTATTGGCTTTCTCTTCCGGATAAGATCCGGATATTTCGAAATATTATCTATTTTTATCGCACAGAAACAATTATTGCCTTGGAATATACCAAAATACTGGTGAACATCAGAAAGATCATCCGCTCGCTGAACCTTGAATCCAAAAAAGTACAGAAAGAATACGGCGTAAGCATACCCCAACTCATGTGCCTGGACTTTTTAGGCAATCAGGAACATTTCCAATCGACCCAATCCGGTATCGCCCGCTATCTGCACCTCAATCCAAGTACCATGTCGGGGATCATCGACAGGCTTGAAATTAAAGGCCTTGTTGCCAGGCTCCCAAATCCCCGCGACAAGCGCAGCATCAATATTTCCCTGACCTCAAAAGGCGCAAGGCTTCTCAGGCAATCCCCACAGCTTCTGCACCAGCGTCTTTCCAAAAAACTGGAAAAACTGCCGAAAACCAAACTGGATGAAATCGACCACGCACTCAATATCCTCATCGAATGCCTCGATATAGAGGATATTTCCGCTTCACCCCTGATCACCATCGACGATCCCATTTCCATAAACCAGGCAGAATAACCCCCTGAAAACACCCTCCAAAGGCCTCGTTTGAAGACCATCATTTGCGGGTGTCCGATTTTTTTTGTAATTTTGTTCGTGCAGAAACTATTTACACCTATTTGGATGAAATTGGAAACGAAAAAGGAAATACTGAGGGCTGTTTCCGATTACCTCGACAAGGAAGGCTTTGACAGTATAAGGGCCAAGCTCGACAATATGGAAAAACCCAAGAATATTGCCGGAAATTTATCGGGCAATATTTTTCAACCCGACATGGTAGCATGTCACCGGGATGCTTCCTATGTATTTGAAGTTGAAACCGGTGAAGGAATTGAAAAGGAATACGACCGTTTTATTAATAAATGCAGGCTATTTCAGGAATATGCATCCTCAAAAAAAGGCAAATTATACCTGATCGTTCCTATACAACAATTCGACAAGGTACTTGCCGTATTGAACAGGAATGAATTCGACCGGGTGGGCATTATACAGATCAACACCTCATAACTGCTGATCGGTGACAGACAGGCCCGGCGTTGTACAAATACCAATATTTTATTAACCGCAACATGCATCCCGTTGATTTAATCATTTTTATTGTTTACATCCTTACGATGATGGGGATTGGGGTATATTTTCACCTGCGAAACAAAAGCCTTGACGATTTTTATGTTGGCGGGCGGAAGATGGGCAGCTGGCATATTGGTTTTTCAGTGGTGGCCACAGATGTGGGCGGCGGGTTTTCGATCGGGCTGGGAGGCCTTGGATTTGCCATTGGCCTTGCAGGCTCATGGATGCTGTTTACGGGCCTTCTGGGTGCATGGCTCAGTGCCGTATTCCTGATACCGAAAATTAAAAGGCTGTCCGATAAAAAGAACCTGTACACCTTCCCGCAGATATTCGAAACGTTTTACGATTACAGGGTTGCTATTGCAGCGGGGTTTATCTCGGCTATCGGATACCTTGGATTTACCAGTTCACAATTGCTTGCCGGAGCCAAGCTGGCGTCGGCAACCTTTGAGGGCCTTGGCCTGCAGCACGCACTGATCCTGATGGGTGCCGTTGCCGTGGGATATACCGTACTGGGCGGCCTCAAGGCGGTTATTTATACCGACACCCTGCAGTGGATCATCCTGCTGTCGGGACTGATATTTATCGGCATCCCCATTGCTTACGTAAAAACCGGAGGCATGGAAGGACTCACAAAGGTGCTGGAGCCTGGTTTCATTTCCCTTACAAACATCAGCGCTGCTACTTTCATCAACTGGCTTGTAACGATCCTTCCGGTCTGGTTTGTCGGGATGACGCTTTATCAGCGCATTTATGCATCCAAATCGGTCAGGCAGGCCCGTAAAGCCTGGTATATTGCAGGATTGTTTGAATGGCCGGTGATGGCCTTCATGGGGGTATTGCTTGGCATGTTTGCCCGCGTGGCCTTCGAAAACGGGATGTTTCAACAGGCAGGGCTTGCAACCGGCGCTGATTTTGACCCGGAGATGGGACTGCCGCTGCTGCTCAGGCACATCCTGCCCTTTGGGTTGATGGGCCTGTTGCTCTCAGCCTATTTTTCGGCCATCCTTTCCACTGCCGACAGTTGCCTGATCGCTGCCTCGGGCAACCTGATGACCGACATCCTTGAAAAGATCTTCCCCGGAAAACTTCCCGACCACAGGGTATTGCTTTATTCCAAGTTGCTTACCCTGGCCGTTGGCATCCTGGCGCTGGGTATTGCCCTGAGGATGACAGAAGTATTGCAGCTCATGCTATATTCCTATGCCATCATGGTATCCGGTCTGCTGATCCCGGTGCTGGCTTTGCTGATATTCCGCAAACCCAGTACCAGCGGTGCCCTGGGTGCCATGATCGCCGGAGGCGGCCTTACCATCATCCTTTCGTTTTACGAAAACCTGCTCCCCTGGGGCCTGGCCGCCAATGTTTTTGGCATTGTATCGGCCATCCTCACCTATCTGATCATACATTTTTTTAACAATTATAAACCCTTAAAACATGAAAATCAAATATTATAATTCTCTCGACATCCTCACAACGCTCGAGAAACAGAAAATCATTAAATTCCTGCACGATCACCTGGATGAATTTGGCGACACGGAACAGGATATAGGCCGTGCCATCGATTATGCCATGAGCCCCTATCCCTTGGCAGGTGGGTTTTTGCTCACCGGCATGGAGAACGACGACATCCTTGGGGCCGTGGTCGTGAACAAAACCGGGATGAAAGGCTATATTCCCGAAAACGTACTGGTATATATTGCCGTTCATCGCGAACAGCGGGGTAAAGGCCATGGGAAAGTGCTTATGAAAGAAGCCCTGCGATATGCCAAAGGCGACATCGCCCTGCATGTGGAACCCGAAAATCCCGCCAGGTATCTGTACGAAAAGATCGGGTTTACCAATAAATACCTTGAAATGCGATTAAAACGATCTTAATGCGGAAGAAAAATGCCTGACAAAAAACATATGATTGATGCCCTGACCGCTTTCAGGAGAGAATTGCACCGGCACCCTGAGGTATCGGGACAGGAGGAAGGCACTGCCAAACGGGTTTACGATTTCCTTAAAGGCTTTTCGCCCGATACCATGCAGGATCATATTGGCGGACACGGCCTTTTGGCCGAATTCAGGGGCAAGTCAGCAGGCCCGCTTGTGATGTTTCGCGCCGAACTGGATGCATTGCCCATTGCTGAGATCAACAAACAACCCTACCGTTCGGTATACCCCGGCAAGGGGCATCTGTGCGGCCACGACGGGCATATGGCGATGGTTGCCGGACTGGCATACCATCTTGCAGAAAAACGCCCCGACAGGGGCCGCGTTGTATTGTTATTTCAGCCCAGTGAAGAAGATGGCAGCGGGGCGCAAAGGATTATCAGCGATCCGGCCTTTAAAACATATGAACCCGACCGGATATTTGCCCTGCACAACCTGCCGGGTTATCCACTGCACACAATGGTCGTTTCGAAAAGCTACTTTGCCGCCGCCTCGCGCGGAATGCATATCAGTATCACCGGCAAGTCGTCGCACGCCGCAGAACCGGAAAAAGGAATAAACCCTGCCCAGGGGATGGCCAGGATGCTCATGAAATTCAAAGCCCTCATAGAGGATAAAAAGCTTTTCAGCGACTTCTCCCTGATCACACCCATCCATGCCAGGCTCGGAAGCCTTGCCTATGGCACCTCGCCCGGTGAGGGCGTCATACATTTAACCCTGCGGAGCTATCTCGACCAGGACATGGAACTGCTCAGGAAAGAAACGGAAAAGATCATTGGCGAGATCGCTTCGCAGGAAAAACTGCTTTTCAGGATTGGATATGAAGAAGTTTTCCCTGCAACGGTCAATGATCAGGATTGTATCAGGCTATTGGAAAATGCGGCCAAAAAACAAGACCTCAGGCTTGAAGTAAGGGAAAAGCCATTCAAATGGTCGGAGGATTTCGGTCACTTCACGGCAAAATACCCGGGGGCTTTGTTCGGGCTGGGATCGGGAAAATCCCAACCGGCCCTGCATAACCCCGACTACGATTTCCCGGATACGCTCATCCCAACCGGAATCAAAATATTTAAAACCCTTTACGAACAATTGCTAAACAAATGACCTATGTTTAAAAGCACTTCATTTCTTGAACTCAGCCAGTCGGCGCTCTCAGAAAACATTTCCTTTCTCAGGGAGCAGTTCGGCCGTGAAGTGAAACTTTCCTCGGTAGTCAAAGGGAACGCTTATGGTCATGGCATCGAGCATTTCGTTCCCATGGCGGAAAAGGCCGGTATCGATCATTTCAGCGTATTCAGCGGTGATGAGGCCTGGCGTGTGTATTCCTCAGCCAGAAAATCGCCGGGGCTGATGATTATGGGCTGGCTTGAAACGGATGAAATGCTGTGGGCCATTGAACATGCTGTCAGTTTCTGGGTTTTTGACGCCGAAAGGGTCGACAGGGCGCTGGAGCTGGCGCGAAAACGCAGGGGCAGGGCACTCCTGCATCTTGAAGTGGAAACCGGCATGAACCGGACAGGGTTGACAAACAAGGCTTTTAACTATGCTATAAAGAAAATAAAGGAAAACCCGGGACATCTAAGCCTGGCCGGTGTTTGCACACATTATGCCGGAGCCGAGAGCGTAGCCAACTTCGTACGGGTAAACCGGCAGATCAGCCGTTTTAACAAGGCCGTTAAAAAGCTTGACAGGATGGGGCTGGATGCAGGCTGCAGGCATACGGCCTGTTCAGCGGCAGCCATGAACTATCCCAGGACCCGGATGGACATGGTGCGGGCAGGCATCATGCAATATGGCTTCTGGCCCAGCACCGAAACCTATATTCAATACATTCACGGCAAAAAGGAAAAATATGATCCGCTTAACCGTGTTATCTCCTGGAAGAGCAGCATCATGTCATTAAAGAAAGTCAGGGAAGGGGAGTTCATCAGTTACGGGACTACTTACCTCGCCCGTGAAGAAAAGCTGATCGCCGTCATCCCTGTAGGATATTCGCATGGCTTCAGCCGCGAACTAAGCAACCAGGGAAGGGTCCTTATTCACAGCCAACGTGTGGGCGTTATCGGGATGGTGAACATGAATATGCTCATTGCAGATGTAACATCCATCCCCGACGTTAAAACCGGCGATGAGGTGGTCATCATCGGCAAACAGGACCAGCTTGAAATTACAGTAGCCTCATTCAGTGAAATCAGCAACCAGGTTAACTATGAACTTCTGGTAAGGATACCGGAACGGACCAGGCGCATTGTGGTTGCCTAAAACAATCGATCATGGCATATATGGAATTGCATACCAAAAAACTGGAGCACAATTATCATTTCCTGAACAAATTATTTGCCTCATACGGCAAGGACTGGGGGGTGGTGTCAAAGATGCTCTGCGGAACCAGGCCGTATCTCCGGGAATTGCTGGATATGGGAGCGATGGAGATCCACGACAGCCGTATCAGCAACCTCAGGGCAATCAAATCGATCAAGCCCGAAGTACAAACCGTGTACATCAAGCCTCCGGCTAAAAAATTCATCCGGTCGCTGGTAAAATATGCAGATGTTAGTTTCAACACAGAATTTGAAACGATAAAACTCATTTCGGAGGAAGCCACCCGTCAGGACAGGAAACACAAGGTTATCATCATGATAGAAATGGGCGACCTTCGCGAGGGTGTTCTGGGAACAGACCTGATGGAATTCTACTCAAGTATATTTAAGCTGCCCCACATTGAAGTGATCGGGCTGGGCACCAACCTGAATTGCCTCAGCGGGGTGATGCCCTCCCACGACAAGCTGATACAGCTAAGCCTTTACAAGCAACTGATCGAGATAAAATTCAACCGGAAAATCCCCTGGGTAACGGCAGGATCGTCGGTAACCATTCCGCTCCTGATGCGGAAGCTGGTTCCGGAGGGTTGCAACCATTTCAGGGTAGGCGAAACATTGTATTTCGGGAACAACCTGGTGAGCGGAAAGACCATCAAGGGCATGAGGTCCGACGTTTTCAAGCTTTATGCCCAGATCATCGAACTCAACGAAAAGCCCAAGGTCCCCAACGGGGAGCTGGGCACCAACGTAGCCGGCGAATCGCTTGAATTTGATGATGCAGACCTGGGAAAGACCTCCTTCAGGGCCATTCTTGACCTCGGCCTTCTCGATATCGATATAAACAATATTACCCCTGTCGATACAAAAATCGAATTTGCCGGGGCCAGTTCCGACATGATCGTGATGGACCTGGGCGAAAACAAAAAGAAATACAAGGTTGGCGACTTCATCAGCTTTAAACTGAATTACATGGGCGCACTGAGCATCCTCAACTCGAATTATATCGACAAGGTTGTGGTAAAATAAGGAAAGGGGCTTTATCGCCATCTTACCGGCAGTACTCCCACTTAAGCCCTTACGGGCCATGTTTCAAACGTTATGGCCGGAATGCAAGGATCATTCTTTCCTGTTCAGGGGCAGGTCAACGCCATAGGCTTTTCTTTTATCCACATGTTTGAGCAGCAGGGTGAAGAGCAGGCCCAACAGGCTCAGCAGGATAAAAAGCAACATGGTGGGTGTATAGTTCAGCGTTTCGGCATTTGCGGGATTGGTACGATCGAGTATTTTGCCGGCCAGCAGCGGGATCCCCCACAAACCCAGATTCTGGATGGAATACATCAGGCCATAGGCCGTACCGATCTGTTTGTCGTCGACCAGCCTGACCATCGACGGCCACATGGCTGCGGGTACAAGGCTGAACGAAATCCCCAGGAAGATCATGGGGATGTGCGGATATACATTTGTAAAAGTAAAACTCAGATGCACCAGCACCAGGATCAACGAACCCAGGATCATGGCCGTGGCTGCTTTGCCGTAGCGGTCGATCAGGAAGCCGAATAGCGGCGTGAATAAAAGGGTTCCCAGTGGAAGCAGGGAGGAGATCCGCCCGCTGGCCTCATAACTCATTCCGAACTTATTCAGTAAAAAATCGGGAGCAAAGGCATTGAAAGGGAACACCGCCGAGTAAAAGGTAAGGCAGATCAGGGCAATATATAAATATGCCCGGTTCCCCAGCAGGTCAAAAACATCTTTCGGCTTGAATCTTTCAATATTCTTATTGGCTGATGCCTGGCCAGTCTGCCGGTCGAGTTTCATATCGAAAAGCATATACACCATAAACGCAAGCAATCCGGAAATGGTCAGGATGGCCGCCAACCAGATGGCTGTGTCGAGATGGGCGCCTCCTCCGGCCAAAACCGGGGAAAGCTGCAAGGCGGCGAAGGTGCCCAACCTGCCGAAAGCCACCTTGAGGCCGAAAGCCAGGGCCAGGTCCTTTCCCCTGAACCATTTTACAAGTATCTTGCTCACCACCACGATACTGGTTTCAGCACCCAGGCCGAAAAAGAAACGGCCCAGCAGCATCATCTTCAGCTCCGGCGAATAGGAAGGAAGGAACGACTGCATGAGTCCATAGGCCGGCCCTCCGGAACTATAGGCTTTGGAGGCCCCATAAGCCGTTAAGAAGGCACCCAGGGCCATAAAGAAAATAAACATGAAACCCGTCCGCCTGATGCCGAGCTTATCAAGGATGATACCACCCACCACAGCCATCAGAAGAAAGGTGTTCGGAATGGAATAAAAAGAAACAAAAAGCCCGTAATCCGTATTGCTAAACCCGAATTCCTTTGTCATCAGGTCCTTCAGGGTTGAAAAGGCATCATAAAAATAATAGTTTACCGAGAGGATGAAGCCAACCAGCAACAGTATGCCCCATCTTACAATGGCTTTTTCATTCATTGCCTTTGCCAGTCGTTCCATATCCGCTTTTTTAAAGGCGCTAAAATACAATTATTCAGGATTATCGCTTCCAAAAAACGAAAGGGGCAAAAAACATGTGTAAAGATTAGAATTTTTAGAAAAGAATGACCCACGACAATCCGTCCTCACCGGCCATGAACATGTCCTGATCATTAATATCCGCCTCTTCCCCGTTAAAGAATAGGGAATAGAAACGCCTGATGTTTTTACTTTTCTGCGGCATCGTACCGACAAAATAGGTGTGTGATACATAGGTCGGGAATCGCATTCCCACCGCTTGTGAAAAATCCACATAAATGGCATTGCGGGCCAGGGGCGGATCCGCTGGTATATTTCAGTGATAAATATAAAGAACCGCCGTTCGGCGAAATTAATTTTTTTACAAGCAAATCGAAGCCCGGTGGGCCTTGGGAAAAAGCCGCCTGAAATTTTTTATTAATATTGTGATGAAATGCAACACATGGATATCAGGCAAAAATACGGAAACTGGGCCCTGATTGCCGGATCGGCCGAAGGCCTGGGTCGGGCCTGGTCGGTATCGCTGGCAAAGCGGGGATTCAGCCTTATTATGATCGATCATGCAAAGGAAAAACTCATGGCCTTGTCGGAGCGCCTTGGCCGTGAATATGGCATCAACACCATCACCTTGTTTATGGATCTGGGCACCCGTGATGCAGCAGAAAGGATGATGGAAAAAGTGCATGAAACCAACTGCCGGCTGATGGTTTATAATGCCGCCCACAGTCGTGTCGGTCCTTTCATTGAACAAAAAGAAAGCGATATGGAGGACTATGCGGGGGTGAACATCCGCACCCAGTTGCGGCTTGTTCATACCTTTTCGCGCCGCCTGGCCGCTGAAGGCAGGGGAGGCGGCATCATCCTTATGTCATCCCTGGCGGGATTAATGGGCATGCAACTCGTAGCTCCCTATTCGGCCACCAAAGCCTTTGCCTGGAACCTGGCAGAAGCCCTGCATCATGAGCTTAAACCCCATAACATCGACGTGATGGCCTGTATTGCCGGTGCCACCGCCACACCCGCCTACCTGCAAACAGATCCGCGTTACGGCAGCCTGAAGCCTTTGGTGATGGAACCGGATGCCGTTGCAGCGGCGGCATTGAAAAAGCTGGGAAAAAGAACCCTGTTCATTCCCGGTTACAGGAACCGCCTCAGTTATTTCATCCTCACCCGGCTGTTGCCGCGAACCCTGGCTTCGCGCATTGTCAACCACACCATGGAGAAGATGTATGATCATCATCCATACAGGTCGGGGATGCTTTAAAACCATGTACTTGCATTTCCCTTTTGATTATATTAACTTTGTAATTATCAAGCATCAGCATATCATTATCGTAACAACTATTCTATTAACCAAAAACATACAGGGATGAAAACAAGATCTTTACTTTTGAACCTTGTCTTTCTGTTAGCAGTTTTCCCGGCGGGAGCACAGGGAACCCCGGAAGAGATCACGGCTGATTATGGTCCTCCGGCCGAGGCCAATGTATGGGAAAAATTTACCATCCCGCTTACGGCAGAAACATTCGGCGTGGATGAAACCACTTTCGCTGCCGCATTATCCAACGTAACCTCATTCTGGATCCGTACCGAAATGCATACTGGCAGTGATGTCGGGGGTATCGACGATGTTTATATCGGAACAACCCACTGGAGCAATTTCAACGGTTCATCTGAAGGCTGGAGCTCGGGTGGCGATGGTACCATGGAATGGATGAATGAGGGGGGGATAGAAGGAGGTTTTCTTCAGATCAGCGACTGGACTATCGGAGATTGGCACTGGCTGATCGCTCCTTCATCCTGGGCAGGCGACTGGAGTTCGATGATCGGGCAGAACATTGAATTCTGGTACAAGACCAATCAGCCCAGCTATGCCGCCATTGTGAAGATCACCACCATTCCTGTCGACCGCCTGGTTATCAACACCCCGGTAAGCCCAACGATACTCCCCGACGATTCATTGTTGATCGAGCTGGAAGTGCTTCCCCCTCCTCAAGAAGATCTCACCATCAGTTTCAGCACCTCAAACAGCAGTTGTATACAGGTGCCTCCATCGGCTACCTTCCTTGCAAATCATTCCACTGCTTACTTTTATTTTAAAGCGGCCCCCGGAGCCACCATCGGCTGTGAGTCGGTGATCGAGGCCACATGCCCCGGCTACCTCACCTCCAGGATCACTTTGATTGTGCTTGACAATTACGGTATCGGTGAAACAGACCTTGAAGAAGCCATTGCGGTTTACCCCAACCCCTGCCGGGATAAATTTATCCTGCACAATTCTTCAAGTGAAAACATCAGCCGGCTGGCCGTTTACAACCTGACTGGAAAATTAATCCGGAATATGGAGGAAACTGATCTCAGTAACAGAGAAATCGATGTTGGCGGATACTTTCCAGGGATATATCTCCTGCGCATCTTTGCAGGCAAACAGATGATCACATCAAAATTGATCATCAGGTAAGGCATATTCCGGAGTCGTTTCTTATTTCAGCGATTGTCCGCTCATCCACGGGGCTCCGGCATCAATGAGTTTCTGCTCAATTGCGGGGATTTGCCGGGTGACGATAGCAAGCAATTCGGGTTTCAGAAGTTCATATTGCCTGCGTGCCAGTTCAAGGCTTTTCACCTGTGCGGCCGTGGGGCCGTAAGTGATGTTGCGGTAACCGCCAAAGGCATTCCACAAACGCGATGATAAAACAGGATGGTCGTATTCGCTGAGTTCAGCCTTTGCAGGATCGCCATATACCTTCTCTCCGAAAGCCTTTAAATTACGTATTACCTCATATAATTCTTCCTGCAAAGGACCCGGAGGCTCCGGGATCTGCATCAGGGCCTGCTGCATGGCTTCAACTTTTTTTCCGGCCTCTTTCAGGGTGATTTTTGCCGCTGAAATAAATTCATGCAACTGATCCAGCTCCATTCTGAAAGCAAGGGCATCGGCTTCGTCCATACCTTTGAGCACACCATCACGAAGTTTTTTCACTTCGAAATAAACCGGGCCGCTTAGCAGGGTGATCTTTCCTTCTTTTTCGACATACATGCTGACCGAATAGGTTCCCGGCATCACGTATCCGCCCGAAGATGTTCGTCCGGCTGAATTCCTGCCATAAACATCGATGGCATCCCGGGCAGGATATGCCAGATCCCAGAAAACCCTGTGGAATCCCTTTTCAACCGGCCCTTCGATCTTACGTATCACACTTCCATCCTCATCGCTGATGGTAAACCACAGCCCCGGTTTTTCTTCCAGCCGTTCCTCCCTGAGCACGTCCCAGTCAGGGAAACTCAGTGGCTTTTCATCTTTCACAAGCTGTTTTTCTTCCTTCTTCCGCAGTGTTTCCAGGCTTTTATAGCTTTCGGGCAGGTAGAAGGTGATCATGGCCCCGTAAGGCGGGTTATCAGCCGTAAAGTAAGCCGATCCCTGCGAGCCCGGGCCGGGCCGGTAAGGAAACATCCATGCTTCCCGCAAGGGGAACAGCAAGGCCTCACTGCCGGGTCCTTCGGCAGGAATATGGCGCAGGGGCGAATAATCGTCAAGAATGTAGAAACCCCTCCCAAATGTTGCACCTATCAGGTCGTTTCTTTCCTTTTGGATGGCAAGGTCGCGAAATGAAATTGTTGGCACTCCGCCCTTGAGCTGGTGCCAGCGGAGACCTCCGTCAGTCGTAAAGAACAAACCGTATTCTGTCCCGGCAAAAAGCAGTTCCGGCTTAACATGATCCTGCACCACACGCCATACCAAATGGTTAGCCGGCAGATTGCCGGCAATGGATTTCCATGTTCTGCCCTTATCGGTACTTTTTAGTAAATACGGCTTGTAATCGCCCGACTTATGGTTATCGAGGGCCACATAAACGGTGCCTTCATCATGCAGGTCGGCCTTGATGTCATTCACAAAGGCATTGGCCGGAACACCGGGAAGGCTGCCGGCTTCAATCCTTCGCCAGTTCCCTCCGCCATCTTCAGTCACCTGAATCAACCCGTCATCGGTACCGGCATAGATCAGCCCCTCCCTGAGGGGTGATTCAGACAAGGAAGTGATGGTATTATACTGCGACATGGCATCCACATCCCAGGTGGCATCATAGCTCCAGGTCTGATCCATGATGGGCAGTTTCAACCTTTGCTGGTTCTTTGTAAGATCACCGGAAACAGGTGTCCAGCTGTCGCCCCGGTCATCGGAACACCATACACGCTGGGAAGCAAAATAGAGCCTGGCGGGATTGTGCGGGCTGACCAGGATGGGTGAATCCCAGTTAAAGCGGTCGTGTTTCTCCCCTTCATCCGGCTGCGGCCTGATGCTGACCTGCTCACCGGTGCTGAGGTCCACCCTGGCCAGATAACCTTGCTGCGACTGGCAATACACAATATCGGGGTTTCCCGGTTCGGTAGCCGGCTGATGGCCGTCACCGCCAAGGACCATAAACCAGTCGGCATTGGTAATGCCTTCGCGCCGGTCGGTTTGCGAAGGGCCACCCTGTGAACCATTATCCTGTGTGCCGCCAAATACCTGATAAAAAGGTTTGGCATCGTTCACTGCCACCTTGTAAAACTGTGTTACAGGGAGGTTGGCCACATACCGCCAGGTGGCGGTTCCGTCAAAAGTCTCGTACAGTCCGCCATCGGTACCCACCAGCATATAATCGGGCTCCTCAGCCCTGAATACCATGGCATGGTTATCAACATGTTTGTTTCTTTCATTCATCCGGCGGAAGGTCTTTCCGCCATCGTCCGAAATCTGTACCAGCACATCCATGAGGTATATCCTGTCGAAGACATGCGGGCTGGCCACCAGTTCCTGGTAATAATGCGGTCCGGTGGCGCCCGACACCGTTTCCGACTGTTTTTGCCAGGAGGCGCCCCGGTCAAACGATTTATAAACAGCACCCGTTCTCCGGTCGAGTTCAATGGCGGCATAGATCACATCGGGTTGTTGCGGGGAAATGGCCAGGCCGATCTTTCCCATGTTCGATGAAGGCAATCCCTTTTTCAGTTCTTCCCAACTCTCTCCGCCGTCGACGGAACGATGGATGCCTGACCCCGGGCCTCCGCCCATATAGGCGGCCACATTCCGGTGCCGTTGCCAGGTAGCGGCATATAGCAGGCCGGGATTACGCGGATCCATCACGATATCGGTAGCCCCAACCCATTCATCATCGCCGAGCGTCTTTTTCCATGTCTTCCCGCCATCTAAACTCTTGTATATACCCCTGTCGCCCCCTTTATTCCACAGAGGCCCCTGTGCCGCCACCCAGATGATATCGGAGTTATCGGGATGGATGATGATCTTCGAAATGTGCTCCGATTTGCCGAGCCCCGTGTTTTTCCAGCTCGCACCGCCGTCATCGCTGCGGTATACGCCATTGCCGATGCCGACATGCCTGCCGCCGATATTTTCGCCCGTTCCAACCCATATGGTATTCGGGTTATTGGGATCGATGGCGATGCAACCGGTGGAATACACTTCCTGCCCGTCGAATACCGGCTCCCATGTAGTGCCCGAGTTTACCGTTTTCCAGACGCCACCCGAGCCCACGGCCACATACCAGATATTGTTATTTTCGGGATGGATGGCAATATCTGCAATGCGTCCCGATTTCAGGGCGGGGCCGATATGCCGCAGTTTCAGACCCGAAAAATCGACAGACTCAGGCTTTGCATTGTTTGCTTTCTTCTGTGCATGGCCCGAAAGGCAGCATGCTGCCAGCAGAAGGGCGGTGATAAAGAAACGGCTCATTCTTTTCATGGTATCTTTTTTTAAACTACCAAATCTAATAAAATGATTTGATAAAGTTCCCGTTTCCCCGTCGGCTTTTACATCCATTATGGAAAAAATGAGAATAAATGGCTATATTTGCTTATCAGGCAAACCCGGTAAACATGAAATCCATTAACAGAAGAAACTTTATTTACTCCCTATCGGCCCTGGGCGGGGCAGCCCTCGGGCTCAGCCTCTGGCCGGGAGTCAGGCGGGGCGGCAACCTCTATGCCGGCACCCCGCAGTCCGATCCCGATATTGTCAGTATCGGCGCCGCCGACCCCATGAAAAACATGCACAGGCTGCTGGAACCCCTGGGAGGCATCGGCCGCTTTGTTAAAGCCGGGCAGTCGGTCGGCTTCCTGGTAAACAGCCCCTGGCTGCACCCGGGATATTACACGCATCCCGACATTGTGCTCAGCATGATGAAGCTATGCAGGGAGGCCGGTGCCGGCAACATCATTTGCTATAAACCCGTCAGGGAAGGTTATTGGGAGGAAAGCAGATACTACGAAGCCATGGAGCCCCTCATCAGGGAGATCCAATATGGTGAAGAACGGCAAACCGTAAAGGTGGATGGCGGCAGCTATCTGGAAAGCGCAGAAGTGTTCAGCCTTTTCATCGAAACCGACGTCTTTATTAACATTCCCGTTGCCAAACACCACAACGGCACATTGTTTTCGGGCACCCTCAAGGGGTTGATGGGGGTATCATCAAGGGAAACGAACCGTTACATGCATTCGCCCGATGGCGAGCATACCTATGACAAGACAGACCACCTGGCTGGTTGCATTGCCGACCTGAACCTTGTACGACAGGCAGATCTTTCCATTGTCGATGCTACGGTATGCGCCATCAACAACGGGCCAAGGGGTCCGGGCGACACTGTCAGCCCGCAACGCATCCTGGCAGGCACCGATGCCCTGGCCCTCGATGTTTATTCTTCAGAACTTATCGGCATGGATCCGGGTGAAATACTCACTTTCCGTAAAGCTGAAGCACTAGGCATGGGAAAATCCAGACCGGAAGACATAGCGGTAATGATGCTGTAAACGGCATTTGCCATGTCCGGGCCGGATACGGGTTTTGATAATTGATCCAAAGGCTGTATTTTCGGCCCACGATAAACCTTTTTTTTATGTCGCACGGAAGATTCAATAACCCGGTAGTAGCCGCATGGGCGGGATTTTATGACCTTTTCAGAAAACAGGAATTCGCGGAACGCCTGAAAGACACAGACCGCTTCGATGACAGGGTATGCCTGATTACCGGCGTAAATTCGGGGCTTGGTTTTGCCATCGCAGTGGAAATGGCCAAACGCGGCGCACGACTGATTGGCACCTGCCGCAGGCTGCACGGGGAAACAAAGGAAAAGATCACCCGCCTGAGTGGTTCCGAAAAGGTTGAGATCCGCGATCTCGACCTCAGCAATCCGGACAGCATTCACAATTTTGTTGAAGGGCTCGAAAAGGACGGGATAAAACCCGATGTTGTTATCTTCAATGCCGGGGTGGCCCTGCCGGGATCGAGAAAAACCGGATCGGGGCAGGATGAGATGTTCATGGTCAACTACCTTGCCAATGTAATGCTGTGCAGCCTGATGCTCAACAGGGATATCATCAGCCGTAATAACAAGGATAAAGCTTTCAGGCCCAGGTTAATTTTCATTTCATCCGATTCACACCAGGGGTCTTCAACCATCGACTATGACGAATTCGGGAAATACATTGATTACGGTGTAAAAAAAGGCATTGCCAATTACAGCTATTTTAAACTCGTGATGAATACCTATTTTACGGAACTTTCAGGAAAGCTGAACCCCGAAAAAGTGGATGTGGGTGTGAACGTGATCTGTCCGGGCCCCGTGCATTCCAATATCATCAGGGAAGCTCCCTGGCTGCTCAGGATGATCCTCGGTGCGATCTTCAGGCTGATTTTCCGTTCGCCGAAAAAAGCCTGTCTGCCGGTGGTTTACATGGCCGTGTCACCCGACTACGAAGGACGTACAAACCAATATCAGCATATGTTCAAGCCCAAAAAAATGGATGAAAAGGTTTATGATGCCGAAGAGGGGAAAAAGCTATGGGAAAGAACGTATGCATTATGGAAATCCATTGATCCGCGGGCGGAGACGATTGAATTTTAACTTTTACAGCTTCTTTCGGCAGTACCGGCTTAGGTTCTCCGCAAATGAAAGCTGCTTTGATCTGCAGGAATTACATTTTCATACCTGACATGAACCAGCCTGCAGCAAGCTGCCGGGGAACACGGGCCGGAAGTTCGTGTATACCGATAATTGTACGCTTGCACGATGCAGGAGATGGCACGATATCCGGGATTTTCCTCAGCACAATCTTACAGATCGTGCAATCGCGCAATTGTGGAGAATACCAGCCCTTGCTCAAAGGGACGGAAAACATGGCTGCAGGATCTTGACTGCGGCGGGATCAGTTCGACTAAATAATTACACTGCAAAAAAAAATGAACTATTATTTTACTGTATTAGAGATGCTTACCCGAAACCTCGGTGGCCTGCCCCGAGAAATCAAGGCAGGCATGAAATACTGAAACAATCCCCGAACCCCGCACCCCATACCTAGTGTTTCACAAACTTCTCCCTTGCAACAACACCTGTCTCATCATTCAGCACCGCCATATACACACCGGCCGGGTAGCTGGAAACATCAACCCTTACTTGCTC
>CAYOLA010000132.1:0-4686 GCA_964404735.1 uncultured Bacteroidales bacterium | reverse complement strand
GGAACTGGCCCTGATCGGCGGCCGCCTGGCACAGGTGGTGAAGATCATCGGCGACCATGTGACGCTGCAGGTCTTTGGCGGCACCGAAGGCATCCCCACCAATGCCGAGGTCACCTTCCTGGGCAAAGCCCCTACCTTGAAGGTGAGCGACGACCTGGCCGGAAGGTTCTTTAATGCCTTCGGCGATCCCATCGACGGCGGGCCACGCGTGGAAGGGGAGGAGATCGAAATTGGCGGTCCATCGGTGAACCCGGTGCAAAGAAAAAAACCCAGTAAGATGATCTTTACCGGCATCGCCGGCATCGACATGAACAACTCACTGGTGACAGGACAGAAGATCCCCTTCTTCGCCGATCCCGACCAGCCCTACAACCAGGTGATGGCCATCGTGGCCCTCAGGGCAAAAGCCGACAAGATCATCCTGGGCGGGATGGGACTGACCAACGACGATTATCTTTTCTACAAAAACGTATTTGACAATGCCGGCGCCCTCGACCGTATCATCAGCTTTGTGAATACCACCGACGACCCCCCCGTGGAAAGGCTGCTGATTCCCGATATGGCCCTGACGGCAGCCGAGTATTTCGCAACCAAAAAGAATGAGACCGTGCTGGTGCTGCTCACCGATATGACCCTCTATGCCGATGCACTCAGCATCGTTTCCAACAGGATGGACCAGATCCCATCCAAAGACAGCATGCCGGGATCCCTCTACAGCGACCTTGCGAAAATCTACGAAAAAGCCGTGCAGTTCCCCGATGGCGGATCCATCACCATCATCGCCGTGACCACGCTCTCGGGTGGCGATATCACCCATGCCATTCCCGACAATACGGGCTATATCACCGAAGGACAGCTATTCCTTCGCCGCGATACCGATATCGCCAAGGTGGTGGTCGACCCCTTCAGGAGCCTTTCCAGGCTAAAGCAGAATGTGATCGGCAAGGATACACGCGAAGACCATGCACAGGTGATGAACGCATCCATCAAGTTGTATGCCGAGGCCGCCAACGCAAAAACGAAACTCGAAAATGGCTTCGACCTGACCGACTTCGACGAGCGGGCACTGGATTTTGCCAAACAATATTCAAACGACCTCCTGGCCATCGATGTAAACCTCGGCGCCGACGAGATGCTCGATAAAACCTGGAGCCTGTTCGATAAATATTTTAAACCCGACGAAGTGGGGATCAAACAGGAAATGGTTGATAAATACTGGCCAGGAAAGAATGCTTAAAAAATCATTTTAATTGCCGGTCTGAATTATGGCTATCAAATTCCATTATAATAAAACTTCGCTGCAGCAGCTTAACAAGCAGTTGAAAGTGAGACAAAATGCCCTCCCGACACTCAAAAACAAGGAGTCGGCCCTGAGGGTGGAAGTGAAAAAGGCCAGGGATGAGGCCCAGAAGCTGAACAGGCAACTGGAACAGAAAATACAGGAAAATGAAGGTACCCTCAGGCTCTGGAATGAGTTTGATCCCACACTGCTTGGCATCAAAGACGTGAACCTGATGGTGAAAAAGATTGCCGGTGTGAAAACGCCGGTCTTGCAAAATGTGGAATTCATCATCAGGGAGTTCAGTATTTTTAATAATCCCTCCTGGTTCATGGACGGGATGAAAATTGTGGAAGAACTGGCCCGGATCGCTATCGAAAGGGAAGTGTATGAACGAAAAACTGAATTGCTCGAACATGCCAGAAAAAAGACAACACAAAAGGTGAACCTCTACGAAAAGGTACAAATACCAGGCTATGAGGAGGCCATCCTGAAGATCAAACGTTTTATGGAGGATGAAGAAAATCTTTCAAAGGCATCCCAGAAAATCGTTAAAAGCCGTATGGAAAAACAAAAAGAGGAGGCTGCCTGATGATCATCCCAATGAAAAAATATTCTTTCCTGATCCATCATGCGGATTTTGAGCCCTTCCTGGAAGAACTCCAAAAGCTGGGCGTGCTGGATGTGATCGACCAAAAGGTGGCCCCCGACGAAGAAACATCGCAGCGGATACAACGCTCCGGGCAGATAAAGAAAACCGTCAGGTTCCTGAAGTCGAAGGCCGGAAAGGACAGCCCGGAAAAGACCGGACGCAAGGCCGGGGAGATCCTCGATGAAGTCATGCACCTTCAGAATGAAATTGAAAGTGCCAGGCAAAAGATCGCAGGGCTCGAAAAAACCGTGCAATTCCTGAAACCCTGGGGTGAGTTTTCGAAGTCGCTTATTGCCAAACTCTTCAACCAAGGACTAAAGGTTCGCTTTTTTGTTGTTTCCGAAAAGAAATTTGATCCCGCCTGGGCATCTGAATATTATCTCCAAGAGATCAGCAGGGGCGAAGGACAGGTATATTTCGTGATTTTTCAGCCAGAAGATTCAACCATTGACATTGAGGCGGAAGAAGTGAAGGTGCCTGCCAGGGATGCAGGAGAAGTTTCGGAAGAAATACAGGCCCTGGAACAGCGCATCAAAGAGATTGAAGATTTTTTTGCTGAAAATGCCCCTGCCTTTATCCCTGTTCTGGAAGCGGAAAAGTTGCGCATCGACGACAAGGTGGCCTTCGACCTTGCCGTGGGCAACACGGTAAGGGAGGCTGATGACCGCCTGATGATCCTCCAGGGATGGGTGCCGGTGGAGCGCATGAAGGAACTGGATTCATTCCTCGACGGACAGGGTGTTTATTACCTTACCGACAAGCCTGAGCCCGGTGAAAAGGTGCCGGTATTGCTGAAAAACGGTCCTTTCAGCCGGCTTTTCGAACCCATCGGGAAATTATATTCACTGCCAGAATACGGCGAACTGGACCTCACGCCCTTCTTTGCACCCTTCTTCATGCTCTTTTTCGGCTTCTGCCTCAGCGACGCCGGTTACGGCCTGTTGTTCCTCATCCTGGCCACCCTTTTCAAAAGAAAGGTCAGCCCTTCCATAAGACCCATCCTTACACTGATGCAATGGCTGGGAGGCTCCACGGTAGTATTTGGCGCGCTGACGGGAACCTTCTTCGGCATTAACCTCATAGAGGTCATCGACAGGGGAGGCCTCAGCTGGCTGAGCCACCTCAGGGGATATATGCTCGAATCGGTCAAGATGTTCTATTTTGCACTGATCCTCGGAGGCATACAGATCATATACGGCATGGTTATCAAGGTGGTTAACATTAAAAAACAAAGCGGCATCAGGTATGCATGGAGCACCATCGGCTGGATCATCCTCATTTTGGGAAGCCTGGCATATTATCTGCTCGGCAGCACTGGCGGCAATGAGAACGGCATGGCAGACATTTTCTTTTACGCCTTGCTGGCCGTTTCCGGTTTTATGATCCTTTTCCTGAACAATCCCGGGAAGAATGTGCTGGTTAACTTCGGCGGAGGGCTGTGGAGCGTATACTCCATTGTTACCGGCGTGCTTGGCGACCTGCTCTCCTATATCCGCCTTTTCGCCCTCGGCGTATCAAGTGCCATCCTGGGCTATGTCTTCAACGACCTGGCGGTACAGATCAGCGGCAGCCTGCCCGTTGTCAGCCAGTTGATATTTATCATCATCCTGCTGATTGGCCACGGCCTGAATATCTTCATGGCTTCGCTGGGAGCTTTTGTTCACCCCATGCGTCTGACCTTTGTGGAGTTTTACAAGAACGCGGGCTTTTCAGGCGGGGGTTTGGGTTATGATCCCTTGAGGAAAAAGGAAACACAAAAAGGATGATGACGTAATGCTCATCCTGAAACTGGAATATGAAAGAAACGAAATAAAGTATTCATTAAACAAACAGGAGATTATCTTATGGAACTAGCTTTGATTTTAGCTTATGTCGGTATGGGGCTGATGATTGCCCTTGCCGGTATCGGAAGTGCCTTTGGCGTGTCGATGGGTGGAAATGCCGCACTGGGTGCACTGAAGAAGAATGATGAAGCATTCGGTAATTACATGCTGCTGAGCTCCCTGCCCGGCACGCAGGGCTTGTACGGTTTTGCGGGTTTCTTCATGATCAACTCCAGCGGTGTGATCACCGATCAGTTGACCATCCTCGAAGGGGCGGCCATTTTTGGCGCCGGCCTGGCATTGGGGCTGGTGGCCCTGTTTTCTGCCATCCGGCAGGGAGGTATCTGCGCCAATGGTATCGCCGCCATTGGCTCCGGCTATAACGTATTCGGGAAAACCATGATCCTGGCCGTATTCCCCGAACTATACGCCATCATCGCCTTTGCCGCAACCTTCCTCATCCTGATCAGCTCGGGAATGCTGGGATAAGCTTGCGAAAATCACGCTTACAAACAGCTACCCTTCAACAAAGTTTATCATAAACGAAGTGAAGGGCTCAGGCTTCCGCTGCGCGGAAGATTGTCCATTTCCCCGAACCCCGTGCCACCATTCCGCTTTACATGGTTACATGGTTACATGGTTACATGGTTACATGGTTACATGGTTAAATGGTTACATGGTTAAATGGTTACATGGTTAAATGGTTACATGGTTACATGGTTAAATGGTTACATGGTAAATGCTTGCCCTGATTCTCGGGGCAGGCCACCGAGGTTTCGGGGCAGGCCACCGAGGTTTCGGGGCAGGCCAATGTGATTGCGCGATTGCGCGAATGAACGATATTCAAATTTTGGAGAAACCTCGCCGGCGGGCTCGAAACGGGCGAAATGCCGTGTCAGCCCACGCACAAATGCCAATAAACAACCACTGGT
>CAYOLA010000131.1:0-4636 GCA_964404735.1 uncultured Bacteroidales bacterium | reverse complement strand
AGATTTCAGATTTCAGAATTCAGAATTCAGATCAACGGTGTTTCAGTGCTTGCCCCGAGACCTCGGTGGCCTGCCCCGAGACCTCGGTGGCCTGCCCCGAGACCTCGGTGGCCTGCCCCGAGACCCCGGTGGCTTGCCCCGGGACATCGGGAGCTAAATGATAAATATCATAGCCCACGAATTTATTCGTGGGTCGAATTTGGTGCGCGGGACACCCCGAACCTCATACCCCGCACACCCGCTGGCGCGCAGCAACGGGGAGCTTCCGCGCAGCGGGGTTCTGACTTCTTCCCTTGCTTGTTGAATTTTCGTAACTTTGCAGGCCAAATAAAAACATATCGGTTATGGATTATGATGTAATTGTTATAGGAAGCGGCCCGGGCGGCTATGTGGCTGCCATCAGGGCAAGCCAGCTCGGCATGAAAACGGCGGTGGTGGAAAGGTCGGAACTGGGAGGCGTATGCCTCAACTGGGGATGCATCCCCACCAAGGCGCTGCTGAAAAGCGCGCAGGTGTTTAATTACCTGAGCCATGCCGGCGATTATGGCGTTAAGGTTGAAGGAAACGTGAGCCCCGACTTTAAAAGCATGGTCGGCAGGAGCCGCGAAGTGGCCGACGGAATGAGCAAGGGCATACAGTTCCTCCTTAAAAAGAATAAGATCGATCATATTCAGGGAACCGGGAAACTGCTGCCCGGAAAGAAGGTGGAAGTAACCAACCAAAAGGATGAAAAGAAGGAGTATGAGGCAAAACATATCATCCTGGCTACGGGTGCCCGCTCAAAGGAGCTGCCATTCATGAAACAGGATGGGAAAAAGGTGATCGGCTATCGCGAAGCAATGACATTGCCAAAACAGCCCAAATCCATGCTTGTGGTCGGGTCGGGAGCCATCGGCTCAGAGTTTGCGTATTTTTACAACAGCATCGGCACGGAAGTGACCCTGGTGGAGGTGCTGCCCGGGATCGTGCCACTCGAAGATGAAGAGGTGTCGAAACAACTGGAGCGATCCTTTAAAAAGGCGGGCATCAAGGTGATGACAGCCACCACGGTAGAAGCGGTCGATACAAAAGGTAAACTGTGCAAGGTAAAGGTTAAGACGAAGAAGGGCGAAGAGGTCATTGAGGCGGAGATCGTTCTTTCGGCCGTTGGCATCAGCCCGAACATTGAAGGGATTGGCCTGGAAGAGACCGGCATCGAAATGGAAAACGGAAAGCTAAAGGTGGATGAATTCTGCCGCACGGGGGTGGATGGATATTATGCCATCGGCGACATCATACACGGGCCTGCCCTGGCACATGTGGCCTCCCACGAAGGGATCACCTGCGTGGAAAAGATCGCCGGCCTCGACCCCGAGCCCCTCAATTATGATAATATCCCCGCATGTACCTATACCAACCCCGAAATTGCATCGGTCGGCATGACCGAAAAACAGGCCCGTGAGGCAGGCTATGAGATCAGGGTCGGGAAGTTTCCCTTCACAGCCTCGGGCAAGGCCAGCGCCGCAGGAGCCAGGGATGGCTTTGTAAAGGTGATCTTCGATGCCAAATATGGTGAATGGCTTGGTTGCCACATGATCGGCGACAATGTGACCGAGATCATTGCCGAAGCCGTGGTGGCCAGGAAACTGGAAACCACCGGGCATGAGATCATCAAATCGGTACATCCGCACCCCACCATGTCGGAAGCCGTGATGGAAGCAGTGGCGGCGGCCTATGATGAAGTGATCCATATATAGGATCAGAAGGTTCGGGATCAGGATGATGCGTTTGCCGGTAAAATGAAGCTTCACGTCCCGTTTATACGCTATAAAAACAAAACCCGCCAGGAATGAACATAATAAAAACATCCTTACCAGGATTACTGCTTATCGAACCCAAAGTATTCGGCGATGAGCGGGGCTACTTTTTTGAGTCATACAACCAGCGGGTTTTTGCCGAAGCTGGACTTGATATGGTTTTTATGCAGGATAACGAATCCTGCTCGGGCAAGGGTGTATTGCGCGGGCTGCACTTTCAGGAACCCCCTTTTGAACAGGGAAAACTGGTGAGGGTGGCCAGGGGAAGCGTGCTGGATGTGTCGGTCGACATCCGCCGGGGTTCGCCAACATACGGCAAGTATGCGGCTTTCCAACTGACGGGCGGAAACAAACACATGTTGTGGATCCCGCCGGGCTTTGCCCACGGCTTCCTCACCCTCGAAGATGAAACGATCTTTCTGTATAAATGCACCAATGTCTATAACAGGGGATCAGAAAATGCCGTCCGCTGGAATGACCCTGTCCTGGATATCCAATGGGGCATAGAAGATCCGGTCGTGTCGGAAAAAGACCATTCTGCACCGCTTTTTGATCAACTGCAAAGCCCTTTTAAATATTGAGATCAAACAAAATTCCGTAATGATCAAAAGGCTCGTCATTATATCCCTTGTGCTGGCTTCGGGCTTCGGACTGGCATTGCTGTCGGGGTTCTTTTCCGGCAACGGCAGTGTGAACGACCGGCAGTACCGGGAAGCATTCCGCCGCAATTACAAGATCTTTGCGCTGCACCTACCTGCCGAAGCAGCTTTTGCCGGTGAGGCGGTACCCCTCAACATCTTCTATGTGCGTGAAGCCCTCGACAGGGAACTCCTGGTAAATACCTACTGGCACAACAAGGCTGTTCTGCTCTTTAAGCGGGCATACAGGTGGTTTCCCCTGATCGAACCCATCCTTGCCCAACACGGCATCCCCGATGATTTTAAATACCTGGCGGTGATCGAAAGCGACCTTTTGAATGCCGTGAGCCCTTCAGGAGCAACCGGTTTCTGGCAGTTTCTCGAAGGCACGGCCAAAGACCATGGCCTGGAAGTGAACAAAAAGGTGGATGAAAGATACCATGTGGAGAAAAGCACCATCGCTGCCTGCAGCTACCTGCGTGAATCATACGGAAAGTTCGGCAGCTGGACCCTGGTAGCGGCCGCCTATAATGCCGGCAACCGCAGGATTGCAGAGGCACTGGATAAACAGAAGGTGACTTCTTATTATGACCTGCACCTGGGTGAAGAAACAAGCCGTTACGTTTTTCGCATCCTTGCCCTCAAAATCTTGTTTGAAAATCCGACTGCCTATGGGTTTTTTCTCAGGGAAAAAGACTTTTACCCTCCAATTCCCGTCAGGACGGTAGTGGTCGACCGCGACATCCCCGACCTGGTGGAATTCGCCCTCCGGCAAGGGATCACCTACAAAACGCTGAAACTTTTCAATCCATGGCTGAGAGCTGAAGACCTGAAAGTAAAAAAAGGCAGAATATATACGATAAGTATTCCCGAAGCGTATCATGCCGATTACGACGAACTGATCAGGCAGGTGCCCGATCTTCCGTTTGTTTTTGGCGATACGCTCTTATTTGAAGAATTATAAAAAAATACTGGCCGGAGAATTGTCCTATGCCCCATAATAAACAAATGCTTGAGGTGCGGGGAGCGCGGGTGCATAACCTGCAAAACATCGATCTTTCCATTCCACGCTATAAGCTGGTGGTATTCACCGGCCTGAGCGGATCGGGGAAGTCGTCACTGGCTTTCGATACCATATATGCCGAGGGGCAAAGGCGTTATATGGAGACTTTTTCCGCCTATGCGCGGCAGTTCATCGGGAACCTGGAACGCCCCGACGTAGACAGCATCACGGGGCTGAGCCCGGTGGTCTCCATCGAGCAGAAGTCGGTAAACAAAAATCCCCGTTCCACGGTCGGCACCATCACCGAGATATATGATTTCCTGCGACTCCTCTTTGCCCGCGTGGCGGATGCATACTCCTACCAAAGCGGCGAAAAGATGGTCCGTTACACGGAAGAACAGATACAGTCGTTACTGATCAGCGAATACCGTGGCCGGGAGGTCATGATCCTGGCCCCCATTGTAAGGGGAAGAAAGGGCCATTACCGTGAACAGTTCGAACAATTGCGCAGGCAGGGCTACCTCAGGGTGCGTGTCGACGGCGAATTTACCGATCTCACCTTCGGCATGCAGGTCGACCGCTTCAAGGTGCACGATATTGAGCTTTTGGTCGACACCCTGCATGTGGATGATGGCGACAAGGCCATGCTGCGGCTGGGCAGGGCCATACAAACGGCCATGAAGGCCGGGCGCGGCTCGCTGATGGTGGTCAGGCAGGGAGACAAAGCGGTGCGCCATTACAGCAAACTGCTGATGTGCCCCATTACAGGGCTTTCCTATGATGAACCCGAGCCCAACACCTTTTCATTCAATTCCCCTTATGGTGCATGTCCGCATTGCAGCGGGCTGGGGACGGTCACCGAGGTGAACCTGAAAAAGATCATGCCCAACCGGCAGAAGAGCATCCGCAAGGGCGGGCTGGCACCCCTGGGCGAATACCGCCCCAACTGGATCTTCAACCAGCTCGAGATCATCGGCAACAAGTTTGGCTTCACCCTCGACACGCCCATCCATGATATCCCCGAACAGGCCATCTCCACCATTCTGTACGGTACCAACGAAACCATCATCCTGCGCAAAGAATTTGCCGGGGTCACATCTTCCTATTCGCTGAATTTCGAAGGCATCATCAATTTCATCAGCAACCAGTATAACGACCCGGGTTCGGCAGGCCTGCGGAAATGGGCGGGCAGCTTCATG
>CAYOLA010000130.1:0-4896 GCA_964404735.1 uncultured Bacteroidales bacterium | reverse complement strand
CCGGTTTCTTTCATTTTACCCCCGGCAACATATGTGCCTCCGAGATGATTTATCAGGGCCGTCCAATCATTGTCCGTCGGGATATGCCAGCCAGGGGGGCAAATGCCCTGTGCGCCCTCGGTTGTCACGTATTGCATCATTTCATTCCATTGGTACATCCCGCCATAAATATCGCAATTCGTTTCTATGTTATCATAACAGTATTTTTCTATGCCTCCGTTGTTTGACTGGGACTGGGTACTGCTGATCATGTTGCCAATGTTCAGATTTTCCTTCAGCCAGCATTGATCGTTTATAAGTACGGTATTATACCATTGCCCGCCATAACTCACCGTCGGGATTCCCGGACAGGGTTCGCCGGTACCGCCTCCGAAAACAACCACGATATAATCGGATTTCACTTCCGTGTCGGAACCCTGGCTGTTATTTACTGTCAGGCTTACCGTATAGGTGCCTGTCGCATTGTAAGTATGCAGTGGATTCTGTTCTGTACTGCCGTTACCATCTCCAAAATCCCACTGCCAATCCGAAGGACCATTTTCCGACTGGTCGATGAAACTGACCAGCAGCGGCGCTATACCGTTGGTCGGAGTGGCTATAAACCCTGCGATTGGAGGGTTTCCCGTGACAGAAGCCGTGATGTAGTCAGCTTTTATCTCCGTGTCGGATCCATGTTCATTCTCAACCGTTAACTGAACCGTGTACATCCCTGCCGTATTATAGGTGTGACTGGGATTTTGCTCAGCACTGTTGTTGCCGTCGCCAAAATCCCATAGCCAGCTTGCAGGGTTATTGATTGAAAGGTCGGAAAAATCAACGTTCAGCGGAGCCTGGCCGTTGAGTGGTGTTGCGCTGAATTCGGCAAGCGGGGCATTGGTAGCCTCAATGAGCGTTATGTCTACTTCGTCGGAAGCCCTGGCTCCGGCCTCATCAATGGCCGTGGCTTTTATGGTATGGTTTCCCGCTGCTTCACCGGCGGTATTCCACGAATAATTATACGGGAAGCTTCCGGCTGTACCTTTGCCAACATCATCCACATAAAAACGGACTTCGGCAATGCTGCCGTCGGCATCATCGGCATCAACGGCAATGGTTAACAGGGTGCCGATGACAATTTCCTGCCCATTGGCGGGTGCGGTTATGGTACAGGTGGGAAGCTGGTTCTGGGTTCCATTATCCTGATCCTTTTTGTTGCAGGATAAGAGTGTAAAAAATACTATAGTGATAACAAGGGCCGGAAAAAAAGTATGTTTTTTCATGATCATTTGATTTACGGGATATCCAAATGTATCAAATAAATACAAATGATCATTCATTTAATGTTCCCTAAAAAATATTTTTTTAAAAAAGGGGAATCTGATCCCTTCTTATGCCAGCCGGGGAAAACTATTCTTCATCCGCTGCATTCACCTGGTAGAGGTGTTTTTCCATAAATTTCCAGTAAACATTCCAGGGCTGGCCAACCCACTTGCCGGCAAGAAGGCTGGCATATTCACGGGTCATGAGCGCCCGTTTCTTTTCAGGGCTGTCAGAAGGATCACCCTGAGAAAGAGGCGGGTGGATGTCGATCGTGATCTTGCCGTCCATGGAGCAATCGATGAAAAATGGCAGTACGGCGGCGCCTGTTGCCATGCAGAGTTCGGCATAGCTGGGACGGAATCCGCGCAGCTTGCCCAGAAAGTCGAGGGTCTGACTGCTCATGCCATGGTAGCCGTCGCCCAGCAGGTGAACAATGCCGCCCTCTTTCAGTACTTCCCTGGCGCGGTACATCTGCCTGAACAATTCGCCTTGCGAATTATCTTTAAATATAAGAAGCTTAGGTTTATTCCTTTCCCTGATCCCTTCAAACTTTAATGATTCCAATCCTTTTACCCGCACAATGGTATGGAAGTTTTCGTATCCAAGCATCGGAAATATGGTCAGGGCACCCTGGGCGAGGCCGAAATGACTGTTGAGCATGATCACCCCATTGCCTTTGGCCAGGTTTTCATCAAGGTATTCGCGGCCGTTGATATGAACATAGCGGCGGATTTTTTTCGGTGACAGCCAGGAGAGGGATGCCGACTTCCAGCCTTTCAGGTAGTTGCTGTATATGGCCTTAAGAAAAAGCGATTCCTCGTGGTAGGTGTCCGGCAAAGATGCCAGGAATTCATGAAAAAGTTTTCTTCGGTTCCTGAAGTACTTCTCCCTGGCAAAGCCGGTCCTGCAGAACCATGAAATGATCCTTACGCCGGTACGGTAAGGGATGCGACGGCTTCCCTTCACCGAATTGAAGTAATTGGTGGCCTTTTGTACGTTCTTTTTATTCAGCAGCCGCTTCATATTATTTGTTATCGATCTGCCTGGCAATATCCCTGATGAATGGAGCTTCGATAATGGAATCGATGTTCAGCTTTTTGCCGAATACCTTTTCCACTTCATCAAATGCAACAAACAGCCGCAGCGAGTCGGCGCCCATTTCCATGATGTTGTCGGTTATGCCGATGGGGCTGACTTCCAGGATGCGTTCAAAAATCATTTTTAATTCTTCCTCTACCTCGTTATCAGGCATGATCAGTTCACTGTGCCTGTTCATGGCATCCCAGTCGGGTTCGGGAAAGTTTTTATAATTGACCTTACCGATATCGTTCCTGGGAAGATCATGCATCATGATGTAATAGGAAGGCACCATGTAGTCGGGGAGGTTTCTCAGCACCGCCAGTTTAAGGTAATGCGGATCGAGCCCGGCGTTTTCCTTTTCCACGTAATAAGCAACCAGGTGTTTGGTGCCGAAGGGGTTTTCTTTAAGCACCACGGCAACTTCCTTCACCTGTTTCAGTTCCATTAATGTATTTTCGATCTCTCCCAGGTCGATCCGGTACCCCCTGAGTTTCACCATGGAATCGCTTCTGCCAATAATGCTGACGCAGCCGTCGGGGAGTTTGAAACCCATATCTTTTGAACGAAAGCTTTTTGTGCCATCATCATTTTCTCTGAAATCTTCGGCGGCCAGGGCATCCTGACCCTGGTAACCGGTGGCAAGATATTTCCCGCTGATGCATATTTCCCCTGTCTTAAAAGGATCGGCCCGCTGCCCGTCAGGGTTTTCTATTGTGATCTCAATACCCGGCACCGCATAACCGATGGGAACAATGTTTCCCTTGATCAGGGTATCGGCTTCGATTTTGTACGCCCGGGCCAGGTATGCTTCAGAGCTTGCGTAAATATTATAGATCACCGCTTCGGGTTTCAGGTGTTCCCTGATCTTCTCAACATCGTTGCGGTATAGTGTTTCTCCTCCGAGGAGCAGCCTGTTCAGTTGGGGGAAACGCCTTCCCGTTCCGAGTGCTGCTGTAAACTGCCGCAATACCGAGGGGATCATCAGGGCGATATTGATCTTTTCCTGTCTGAGCCATTTAGAGAATTCGGTGAAATTGTCTCTCCTGAGGTCGAAGATGCAGAGGGTGGCACCGTTGAGCAAGGCGCCGAAGATGGGCATGGCATGGGCCGAAAAGCTTAAGGAGTAGTAATAGGCCCAGCGATCGGCGGGCAGGGTGCAGCCGATGTGATACATGCGTATGACGAAATCCAGCATGTTGGCATGTGAATGGATTACCCCTTTTGGAATACCGGTGGAGCCGGATGTATAGGTGATAAAGGCCGGGTCTTCGGGTCGTGCCGGAGGTTTTTGGATGGGATCATCGACCTGATCCGGGGCCTCATCCAGGTTAAGGATGGCATGTTTTGAATTGAAACTTTTTACCTGTGAATGGTTCATGTTATTGGTCACAATCAGGCTGCAAGCGCTGTTTGCAAGCATCTGAATGTTCCTTTCGGCAGGGAAATGCGGGTCAAGCGCCACATATGCATGGCCTGCCTTTAAAATGGCCAGGATGGACAAGGGCTGACTGATGCCGTGTTCCAGATAAATGGCTATTCGCTGCATGCCGGTACCGGACAGGGCAGTGATCCTTGCAGCAAGCGCATCGGCAAGCCGGTTGAGCGTTTTGTAATTTAGGCTTTGGTTTTCAAATACAAGGGCAGTATTGTCAGGATAAAGCCTGGCCATCTCTTCGAATCTATGGTGGATGGTCTGAGCGGTGCTGTCGACTGCTTTTGGGTGACTGAGCATCATAATCCGTTTTTCATGTAGCCTGAATCGCGGCCGAAATTAATTACTTTCCGGTAAACCTGCAAGGTGTCGGTGAGTGTTTTCCGTGACGAAAATTGCAGTGACTGCTTCAGGGCTTCCGCCCTTAATCCTTCCTGCATCTTTGTATCTTCAAATAGTTGTTTCATGGCATTTCCGATGCCTTCCACGTCATGGGGGTCGAGGCCGATCCCGCCTTTCCCGACCACCTCGGGCAGGGAACTGTTGTTGGCATACAGCACGGGTGTGCCGCAGCACATGGCTTCCAGGGCCGGGAGCCCGAAGCCTTCGTAAAATGACAGGTAACACAGGGCCAGGGCTTCGGAATAGATGGCCGAAAGGTCTTCATCGTCAATGAAACCCGTATAAACAACACGTTCGTTGTAGATCATGTCCTGCCCCAGGGCCTGTTGTGCCAGCCATCCTTTCTTGCCGGCAATAACCAGTGCCAGGGGGTAATCGGGATGCGCGTTGACAAGGCCGGTAAAGGCCCTGATGGTGTTGGCGATGTTCTTTCGCGGTTCGAGGGTCGACAGGCAAAGGAAGTAGGATGTGTCGCCCGGTATGCCATATTTCTCCCTGACCCTGGCAGTGTCGTCCCTGTTTACCAGGAAATGGAATTTTTCCTTGTCGGCGGCTTCATGTACAAGATGGATCCTTTCACGGCCGATCTTCAGTTCGCGCAGGCTGTCGTTGTAAGTGGAGCCGGATACGGCAATCACATGGCTGCCCGAATTCCTGATGAAGCGCAATCCCTTTTCGGCATT
>CAYOLA010000129.1:0-3542 GCA_964404735.1 uncultured Bacteroidales bacterium | reverse complement strand
CAGGGCGGGCATCACCGGAAGAAAGATCGTCAGGATCTATAACGGCCTCGAATACCGCTTATATGACCCCAACAGCCATACCCCACCTGAAAAAGGCTTCGTTTTTACCTATTTTGGCCGTCCCGGCATCTCCAAGGGACTCGACCTCATTATGAAAGCCGCTCCCGGTTTCATGGAAAATCACGAAGATGCATTTTTGAAGCTGATCATCCCGGCTGCTTCCAGAAAAATGATGAAAAAGATCGGGCGTTTTACGGAGGGTCTGCCTGAAGGACGCTGCCTCATCCTTCAGAAGCTTAACGAAACATCACTGCGGCAGGAACTGGCCACATCAAGCTGTGTAATGATCCCCTCCTACAGCGAAGGCTTCTGTTTTGCGGCCGCCGAATGCGCCGCCCTCGGCATACCCGTGGTATCCTCCGGACAGGGCGCCCTGGCCGAGGTTGTTTCCGGCACATACATCGTAATGGATGACTTTAACGGGAAGGGGCTTGCGCGGGCCCTCGAAAAGGCATACAGGGGTGAATGGACCATAAGCCCTTTGAAGAGGTTTCCATTTGATGATACCATCAGGCAATACCTCAGCCTTTATCATGAACTGACGGAAAAAGCTTCCACTACTTAGACCCGGAAGGTCAGGCGCTGCTGCTTTCTTCATCCCCTTCATCCTTTAGAAACAAAGCCTGCAGCTTTTTGAGCTCATGCTTCAGCAGGGCGACCTCCTGTGCCAGCCGCTTGTTTTTATTGGATAGCTTGCTGATAATAACGGAAAATTCAATAAGAATAAGGAAAACGGCCATCAGCAGGATCATAAAGAGGGCTGCGGGGGGATACGCCACACCCAGAAAAGCGGATAGATGATCAAGACCGCTGCGCCAAAAAGACAAAACAACAAATACCAGACTAAAAAACACCCACAGCAGCGAATATTCCTCTTTAAGGCGCTGGCTCCTGATCAGGTACATGATAAAGAGGAACAGCAAAAGGCTTACCGTGATGGCAACGAGTTGGATCTGGTTGATATCTTGCATAATCATTTGTTTTCTGGTTCGTTAATGATGCGCGAACGGATGGAAGCCATAAACATGGCCAGCAACACCTTAATCATGTAATAAGGCCCCCTGACGATCGGAATGGATGAAACGCCACCCTGCCGCCGCAGCATTTGGGTAAAGGTTTCTTTCATCACGAAGCGGTTGCGTCCCATCAGGATAACCACCTCCGGTTCGGGGTAGTCGGTAGGATAGTGATCGGCCAGGAAAGAAAAAGCCCTGCGGTTGTATGCCCGGAAACCAGAGGTATGGTCGGTGATGCGCTGCCTGATCATCAGGTAGCTGGCAAATTGGAAAATGCGAATACCCGTGCGTCGCAGCGGGTGGGTGGTGAAGCCGGCAGACTTTTTATTGAAACGGGAACCGATCACCACGTCGGCCCTGCCCTTTTCGATCATCTTTACCAGCTTGCTGATCTCCGAAACCTTGTGTTGTCCATCGCCGTCGAATTGGAGGGCTATGTCGTAACCCTTATCACGGGCATAAATAAACCCGGTTTGCACCGCCCCTCCGATCCCAAGGTTGTATGGCAGGTTAACCACCATGGCCAGTCCGGTCGCCTCGGCGATGGCGCCCGAACCATCCACGCTGGCATCATTTACCACCAGGATGTCGAGGCCGGTATAAGTTTCGGATATCTCCCTGAGGATACCGGCGATGCTGGCCGCCTCATTATATACCGGGATGATCACCAGTGCTTTCAGATTTGCATCATCGTTTGCCATTGACAAGTTCCATCAGTTTCTGAACATATTCATAGTCGACCGTTATGCCCGCCGCCTCCGCCTTCCTGATCCAGCGAAGCGCTTCATCAAAGTCGCGCAGATAAAAATACATATTCGAGACATTGACATACAGGAGGGGCTGTTCAGGTTCCAGTTTGAGTGAGATGAGAAAATTTTCGAGGGCTTTCTCATATTGCTCCATCTCGGCAGTTACCAGGCCCCGCCACATGAAGAGCGGAGCGAAATCGTCATTCATTCGCGCCGCCTTGTCGAAGCTCACCCCGGCCGCCTTGATAAAGCCCTGCTTGGCATAAGAAACACCCTGGATATAATCGTACAGATAGCGTTTGTCAGGTTTTTTTTCACCGACGATCCTGACATCTTCAAGGGCTTTTTCATATTGTCCCAGCTCAAAATACGACAAGCCCCGGTTAAGGTAAGCCTGTACAAAGATGGTGTCGCCCTTCATCGACTTGTTAAAATAGCCGATTGCCCTGCGCAGTTCCTGCTCGCGCTGCAATGGCCCGGGTGCCCTGGCCGCATTTACCTTGATGGCCAGTCCGAGGTTGTTCATTGCCCTGGGATTTTCGGGATTCTTGTCGAGGCTGTCCTGCCAGAGAGCCAGGTCCGACTGCCAAACCTTATTGCGGCTGTATGTTCCTGCAGCCAGCAACACGATCAGCATGGCCGCAATGGTATATACCCGGCTGCGTGAACGGTATGGGATATAACGCATGACCAGTCCGGCAACGATCATGAGCAAGCCAAAGATCGGCAGGTACATGCGGTGTTCCATCATGATATCCCGGATGGGGATGATGCCGGACTCGACCGACATACTGAGCAAAAACCAGAAAATACCAAATGACACCAAGCTGTTTCGCCTGAACATGAATACCCCCAGAGCCAGCAATGCGGCAAGCAGCAGCATGCCTGCAAACTGTGCCGCCCCGAACAGCGGTGGCTCTATGCGGATGAAATAATCTGCATTCTGCCTGAAAGGGAACAACACCAACAGGAGGTACTTATACAATATGCCAAGCTGTGCACTGAAATATTCGAGGCGGGTAAACTTATCCGTTTCTGCCGGCAGCTTTCCGGCGACCACAACAGCCAGAATAGCAAAGGCGATGAGGCTGAAGCCCGCAATAATATATTTCCGGCATACGAACCCATCCCTGTTCCTGATGAAGAACAGTTCGTACAGCAGAAAAGCAGCGGGAAAAGTAATGGCATTTTGTTTGGAGAATACGGCCAGCAGGCCCGACAATACCGCCAGTGCCAGCAGCAACACAGCCCTGCCCTTTTTGCGCCTGATCAGCCAGGCTTCCCTGCCCATGGCATACAACAGCAGGGATGAAATATAGAAAAGAGCCGCCAGCACTGTCATCCGCTGGATAATATAGGTAACCGCCATGGTTTGCAGCGGATGAAGCAGGAAGACCAAAGCCACGAGCACAGCCAGGGGCTCGCCGTAACGTTGCTCCAGCCGCTTGTCGTTCCTGAGCAGCCCGATGCTGTGCCGGGCCAGCAGGAAGACCAGAAAGGCTGTAAGAATATGCAGCAGGAGGTTGAGCAGGTGATAACCGGCCACCTGCTTGCCACCCGCCGCCCAGTTTAGGGAAAGGGTGAACAGCGACAAAGGCCTCAGGTTGATGTTCATCCAGGTGGCAGCTTTGCTGAAGACGGCGGTATCATGTACCCGCTTGTTCGTGACGATCTGTGGGATATCATCCCATTGAAAAGGCACCTGGAAAGTATTGGA
>CAYOLA010000128.1:0-1715 GCA_964404735.1 uncultured Bacteroidales bacterium | reverse complement strand
GCCTTATCCATGGCGGTGGTCATGCTGATGAAGTCCTTTTCCATTTGCTGTTGTTTCTGCATCACTTCGGGGTGGATGATGTTGTAGCGGGTATAGACGAAATTCGATATCTGGTTGAAGACCCAGAAGGCGGCATCGTCAACAAATTCCATCATGGCGCCGTATCCCCTGGACATCTTTTCGGGTATGCTGGTCATGCAGGTATACATGGGCATGTAAACGGATGATGCGGCATCGTCAACGCCCCACCAGATGATCCCTCCGATGCGGTTGGGCAGCCAGTTGCGGCTTTGCGACACGAAAGAGTAGCCGGTTTGCTGGGTGGCGGTGGCACGTTCGTTGCAATACTCAATGTCGTCGACTTTCCAGGTGAGCGGCCGCCAGCGGTAGGGGTTTTCGAAGGGGGCGGCGCCGATGTCCTTCCTCATGTCAAGCTCCGTCCCTTCCAGGTGGTCGCGCATGAAGTTCATCATGTCGTGTACGGAGATCTTGCGTTCGGGTTTGATCCACAGCGGCATGCGGTTAGAGGCAAAGCCGTTGGGGTTGGGACTGCCGTCGGCAAAGCGCTCGCCGTGCTCAATATGTCCCTTTACATAGTCGAAGTACTGTTCCATGTCGCTGTGTACGTCCTTGAACATCGACCATACCCTGATCTCGCAGAAGCGTGCCCCGCCGAAATCGACCGGCGCATACACATCCGAGAAGCTGAAGTCCTTGTCCTTGCCCTTGTAAAGCCCCTTTTCGCGTGCAAAAGAGATCACGTCGGGTGAATAGATGCATTCAACGGCCGGGTTGTTGATCTTGTCGCGCTCCCCGAAGGTGATGGAGGTTTTTCCGTTGGAGTGCGGGAATGTGGTGATGCGTGCCTGGTTGGCATGGGCGCAGATGTATCCGTCGGGGATGCGCAGGGCCACCCATACGGCGCCCTTATAGCCTTCGCCCTTGCCGATCAGCTCCATGATCCATACCTCATTGGGGTCGGCAATGGAAAAGGATTCGCCTGAGCTGTAGTAGCCGTATTCTTCCATCAGGCTGCCGATGGTGAGGATGGCTTCGCGGGCGGTCTTTGAGCGCTGCAGGGCCACAAATATCAGGCTGCCGTAGTCCATGATGGCTCCCGGCTGGCTGCCCAACTCACGCAGGCCGCCATAGGTGGTCTCGCCGATGGCAACCTGGTATTCGTTCATGTTGCCGATCACGTTATAGGTTTCGCGTGCCTGCTTGATCTGACCCAGGAACTTGCCGGTATCCCATTCGTAGATGTCGAGCATGGCGTCTTCGGGCCATATCGCCGCCGGCCAGTGGTACAGCTCACCGTACAACACATGCGAGTCGGCTGCATAGCTGATCATCACCGAGCCGTCGGTGGAAGCCCCTTTGGTGATCAGAAAATTGGTGCAGGCATGTGTCTGAAGGCCCACCGATAACAAGATTAAGATAAGCGTGGTTAAGAGTTTGTTTTTCATACAGATAAATGGTTAAATGGTTAAATGGCTAAATGGTTAAAAACAATAATTTAACCAGGTTATCCAATTCAATGCTTTGAGTTTTGGGCTGGTAAAAATAAAGAAATTTTTTAAAGTGCCGGCATCCGGTATCCGGAATCCGGTTCCGATTCCCGGTTCCCGGGATCGTAGATCCACGAAAAACAATGAAATCGAAGATTTCTGGTTTTTCAGGACATCCTGAATCTGTCAGAAACCTACATTAAACCC
>CAYOLA010000127.1:0-3308 GCA_964404735.1 uncultured Bacteroidales bacterium | reverse complement strand
CTTTATTATCGTGATTGGCCGTGGTTCGGCCCTGATCAACGCCTGCCGGCAGATCAGGGAACGCATGCCGGAACTGCCGCTGTTCAGCAATAATACGGTGGATAATGATGACGTCTGGCAGGCCCTCGGCCCCGCCGGGAACAATATCTGGTTTCCCAGGCCATATACCGACCGTTCCGGAAAAAGATACCTCCGGATCAATGAGCAATTCAGGAATCGCTACGGGCATGAAATGAACTGGCTGAATATCTATGGCATTTCCATTGCCAATTATCTGGTGCGCGGACTCCAGGCATCAGGGGGCGAGCCTGTAAAGATGAGGGATTACCTCAGGACGCTTCGTACAGAAAGCATACGCGGACTGCTTGTAATGGATGAAAATAGCGATGTGCTGATTCCACACGAAGTTTACAGACGAAAAGATGGAAAATCAATTCCCGCCAGGGAAGATGAACAATAGACAATTATTAACCCAAACCAAATTATCATGAAACAACAATTACGCTTATTATTCATTACGATGGCCATGGGCCTGCTGGGCTTTTATGCTTCTGCACAAATCACAGTCGTGAATGGATTTGTGTACGACCAGGAAAGCAATGAGCCGCTTGCCATGGCTAACATCAGTGTGGCCGGAACCCAAACTGGTGCCACCAGCGATGCCAATGGTTTCTTCTCCCTGCAGGTATCAGGCAGCGAAAGCCTTACCCTGCAGATTTCCTACATCGGCTACAAAACAATTGAAATGACGGTCAAACCCGGCTCAGGACCGCATGCGATCTATCTTGTCCGTGATGTGATCATGGGCAGGGAGGTCGTCATCAGCGCCTCCAGGCTGGACGAAACCATCATGGAGACCCCGCTGACCATTCAAAAAGTCAGCCTGAAAAGGATCCAGAACGCTCCGTCGGGCGATTATTTCGGCGATCTGGGAACCATGCGCGATGTGGAAGTGATCAATAACAGCATTGGGTTTAAGATATTTAACGCCAGGGGATTCAATACCACCGCCCCGCTGCGTGTTGTGCAGTTCATTGACGGTATCGACAACCAGTTGCCGACCATCAACATCGTGCCCGGTAATATGTTTGGCGTAAACGATATCGATATCGAAAGCATCGAGGTCATTTCGGGTCCTGCTTCGGCCATGTACGGGCCCAACGCCATGCAGGGCGTGGTTAGTTACCACACCAAAAGCCCGTTCAGGTACCGCGGGGTAACCCTGATGGTAAAAGGCGGTAACCGTGAATACGGAGAAGCGCAATTCCGCTATGCGGATGTATTTGCCAACGGAAAGCTCGGATTCAAGATCACTTCCTCTTACATGACGGCAAAAGATTGGGTTGCCGATGACGCGGTGGCCAACCGTTACGGTAACCAGCCTACGCCCCCGATAAACCTCAACAATATCATTGAGGCGCAGGCCGGGGCGGGAATCCCGCTGTTTCAGCAATTTTCAGACTATGCCGCACAGTTCCCCGATGCCAACCCCGGCATGAAACAATTCATGATGCCCGGGTATATGGAATCGGACTTCTACAGCGGATATACCAATAATTTTAAAGTAGGTGGCGGTCTTTATTACCGGATGAACAAAGATATGGAGTTGCGTTACGAAGGCCGCTATTCGACGGGTACCAGCATCTATATGGGCAACAACCGGGCACCGCTCGAAGGCTTCTACCAGATGCAACACCTGCTGGGCCTTGATTATAAGGGTTTTTCCTTCAAGGCATATATGAACAATGATGACACTCGCAATACGTTCAGTATGCCGGCTGCCGGGGTCAACATGGGATTCCAGTCACTTAAATATGTTACCCCCGCCTATCTGGGTGCCTATGTCAATACCATTGGCAATCTCAGCGGAGGCTTTACCGAAGATCTGGATCCCGCCTGGATACAGCAAGCCCAGGCAAATGCCATGAACGCAGCCAACGGGCAGTGGTTACAGCCCGGCTCGGTCGCCTGGGAAGAAGCCTTTAATTCGGTTACGGGTTCCAATCCTCCCATGGGGGCTAACTTTTCGAGCAAAACCAGCCTGTATCACCTGGAGGCATTATACAATAAAAGCTTCGAAAGGGTGGATGTAAACGTGGGTGCGTCTTTTCGCAATACGAACCCTGTGTCGAACGGTACCGTGTTTTCCGATACTGCCGGCACCATCAATGTGTCTGAATTCGGCGGTTTTGCCCAGGCTATCTGGGATGTTGTTGAAAACAGGCTGAAACTCTTTGGCTCGCTGCGTCTTGACAAAAGTTCGAACTACGACCTGCAATTGTCGCCCAGGCTTGCGCTGGTGTTTAATGTCAGCGACTTTCATGTGCTCAGGCTGACCGGGCAGTCGGCATTCCGGTCACCAGCGGTTTCCGATCAGTACCAGTACCTTAATAAGGGATTTGAATTTACTGTCGGTAATATCGATGGTTTTGATAATGTGTATACGGCCGAATCCGTTAATGCCTTTGTTCCTCCTTTCGGTTCAGGAGATCCTTCGGTATTGCAGACAACCTTTGTTGAGGCGGTCAAGCCCGAACAGCTGAAAAGTATAGAGCTTGGCTATAATGGTCTGATCACCAAAAAACTGTTTTTTGACCTGAGCGTTTATTATAATATCTATTCCGATTTCATCGGCTATGTCCGCGTGGTGCGGCCGAACGGCGATGCCGTGGCCGGCGGGCAAAGCGGGGTGGATGCCCTCATGGCCGGCAACTTTACCAGGTACCATGTTGCCACCAATACCCAACAGGATGTGAATACCTGGGGCGCAAGCTTTGGGCTGAGCTATTTTATCAATCCCGCATTAAGGTTATACGGAAACTATACCTATTCGCAGATCGACTCGGCGGGTTTTCAGGATGGCGTGATCCCGGGCTTCAATACACCGGAACACAAAGTGAATCTGGGTATAGGAGGAAAGATTTACAGGGGCTTCGGTTTTGCCTTTAACTGGCGCTGGGCCGATAATTATTACTGGGAATCGGTATTTGCCAGCGGCCCTGTGCCTTCCTATAATTTTGCCGACCTGCAATTCAGTTTCGAAGTTCCCCGCCTGATGTCGACCCTGAGGATCGGCGGATCGAATATCTTCGACCAGGAATATATCCAGGCATATGCAATGCCTAAAATCGGGGCGTTCTATTATGCTTCATGGACTTTTAATGTTGATTTCAGGGAATAAAGCATTTCCAGGATCAGATTAGTTGCGGGGAGGCTGTCTCAAAAGGGCAGTCTCTTTTTTTATTAATTTGCTATTGGATTGTTAATAAGAATGTTAAAAAAAGAGGGGGATGCCTCCCCCTCCAAGC
>CAYOLA010000126.1:0-11330 GCA_964404735.1 uncultured Bacteroidales bacterium | reverse complement strand
TCAATACATTTTTCAAGGGATGATCTCCAATCGGGAATATTCAGACCAAATTCCTTCCTGACAAGACTTTTGTCCATTACGCTGAAGGCCGGCCTTTCGGCCTTGCTAAGGCCGTATTCACGGGTGCTTACGGGGATTACCCTGCAGGGGATCCCTGAATAATCCAGGATATACTCTGCAAATCCTGCCCAGTTCGTTTCCCCTTCGTTGGAATAATTAAATATCCTGCTTCCTGTAAAATGAACCAGTTTTGGGATAAGGATGATGATGGCTTCCGCGAGGTCGCCTGCATAGGTGGGCGTTCCCGTCTGGTCGTTCACAACGCGGATCTCATCACGTTCGGCACCGATCTTCCTGATGGTCTTAACAAAATTCCGGGCGTATTCTGAATACAGCCAGGATGTACGGATGATGGCAGCCCGCGGGTCAGCTTCCATGACGGCCTTTTCGCCTGCAAATTTTGAAAAGGCGTATGCCGAAAGCGGGTTCGGCTTGTCCTTTTCTGTATAAGGGGATGTTTTTTTTCCATCAAAAACATAATCGCTTGAGATGTGGATAAGCCCGCAGTTGCTGCGGCGCGCGATGCCGGCGAGTTTGCCGACTGCCTCACCATTGATCTTCATGGCTGTATCCGGGTCGTCTTCGGCCTGGTCGACGGCATTGTATGAGGCGCAGTTGATGATCACTTCCGGACCATACCGGCTGATAAAGGCTCCAGCAGCGTGGTAATCGGTGATATCCAGATCATCAAGGTCGGTAAACAGGAAATCCTGATCGCCCCTGAGGGTTGCAAGCTTACGGAGCGTCATGCCCAATTGCCCGTCGGCGCCTGTCACCAGTACTTTCATCGGCTTTCTTCTCTTTTCAGCTTTATAAAATAACCAATGGTTTTCGTCAGTCCCGCTTCCAGGGCTGTTGTGGGTTCCCATCCGAGTACCTTTTTGGCCAGGCTGATGTCGGGTTGCCGCTGCAGTGGGTCATCGGCGGGCAATTCCCTGAAGCTGATGCCCGATTTGGACCCGGTGATGGTGATAATTGCCTGCGACAGATCGAGCATGCTCATTTCATATGGATTCCCAAGGTTGACAGGACCTGTGAAATCATCACCGGTATTCATGAGCCGGATCAGGCCTTCGACCATGTCGTCGACATAACAAAAGCTCCTGCTTTGCCTGCCATCGCCATAGATGGTGATATCTTCCCCTTCCAGGGCCTGTGTAATAAAATTTGATACCACGCGGCCATCGGCCGGATCCATGCGCGGACCATAGGTATTGAAAATCCTGGCAATCTTGATTCTGACCTTGTTTTGTTTGTGATAGTTGACGAACAGTGCCTCGGCGCAGCGTTTCCCTTCGTCATAGCAGGCCCTGGATCCAATCGGGTTGACATGTCCCCAGTAGTCTTCGGTTTGCGGGTGTACTTGCGGGTCACCGTATACTTCACTGGTGGAAGCCTGCAGGATCTTGCATCGGATGCGTTTGGCCAGCCCGAGCATGTTGATGCTTCCCGCAACGGAAGTTTTAATGGTTTTGATGGGGTTTAGCTGGTAATGGATGGGGGAGGCCGGGCAAGCCAGGTTGTAGATCTCATCCGCTTCGATGTAAAAGGGCATGGTAATATCGTGCCTGATGAGTTCGAAGTAGGGATCATCCATCAGGTGGATGATGTTTCGCTTGTTCCCCGTAAAAAAGTTGTCGAGACAGATCACTTCGTGCCCTTCGCCGAGAAGGCGCTCGCATAAATGTGAGCCTAAAAAGCCGGCGCCACCGGTTACCAGAGTTTTTTTCTTCATGTTACGGTATTTATGATCATTTGCCGATTGCAATATAATCAAAGCCTGCCATTTCTATTTCCTTGCGATCGTATATGTTTCGGCCATCGAATATGACCGGCCGGTTCATTATTTCCTTCATTTTATCCAGCTTGGGCATCCTGAATTCCTTCCACTCGGTGATCAGCAGGAGTGCATCGGCCTCCTGCAGGGCTTCATACTGGTCATTCACCAATTCAATGCTGTTTCCAAGTATTTGTGCAGCTTCTTTCATGGCAACGGGGTCGTAGGCCTTTATGCTGCAGCCGGCATGAAGCAGGCGGTCGATGAGAACGAGTGAAGGAGCTTCGCGCATGTCATTCGTCTGGGGCTTGAATGACAATCCCCAGATGGCGATTTTTTTCCCTTTCAGCCCATGCCGATAATATTGATCCAGCTTACGGAAAAGCAATTCCTTCTGGGTGGCATTGACGGCTTCGACAGCCTCCAGGAGGGTCATCTCATAATCGTTTTCCGCTGCGGTCCTGATCAGTGCTTTTACATCTTTCGGAAAACAGGAACCGCCGTAACCGATGCCCGGATAGATAAATTTGTTGCCGATGCGGGGGTCGCTGCCAATTCCCTTTCGTACTTTGTCGACATTGGCGCCCATGATCTCACAAAGGTTGGCAATTTCGTTCATAAAGCTGATGCGGGTGGCCAGCATGGCATTGGCGGCATATTTGGTCATTTCGGCCGAGGGGATGTCCATGAATATCAGCGGGTGTCCGTTCAGGGTAAAGGGCTTGTAAAGTTTCTGCATAATCTCCCGGGCCATATCCGATTCGGCACCGATCACGATGCGGTCGGGTTTCAGGAAATCATCGATGGCTGCCCCTTCTTTCAGGAACTCCGGGTTGGAAGCCACATCGAAAGGGATTTCCATGCTACGCTTTTTCAGTTCCTGCCCGACGGCCTGTTTAACCTTTTCGCCGGTGCCGACCGGCACGGTACTTTTCGTTACCACCAGGATATAATCCTCAATGTTCCTTCCCACTTCCCGGGCCACTTTCAGAACGTATTGAAGGTCGGCGCTGCCGTCTTCGCCCGGGGGCGTTCCCACGGCAATGAATATTACCTCGCATCCGGGGATGGATTCGGCAAGCCCGGTGGTAAAACTGAGTCTTCCCTTGTCGAGGTTCCGCTGTATCATGGCATCCAGGCCGGGCTCATAAATGGGAACAATGCCGTTATTCAGTCCGTTGATCTTATCCTGGTCGATGTCGACGCAAACCACATCAATGCCCACTTCGGCAAAACAGGTACCGGTGACCAGTCCTACATACCCGCTTCCGACAATACAAATTTTCATAAGGTTCAGTAATCAGGTAAAGAAAAAAATTAAGGCCGTAAAGATAATGAATTTCTGAGGTTGACGGGCGTGTTGTATTTTCCGGTGCTCCCGGTGTCCCTCTTAGCCGGCACATTACAAGCTTTTGCCTGTAGATTACACATCAGTATGCGATTTTGAGATCACTCTTATCCCAGAACCGGAAAACTTTGAGCGATTCCTCCCTGCCGATGTTGATAAACGGTATTTTCCTGTCGGGATGCGGCAGGTCTATCTCATGATAAATGAAATCATCATCAAAGCCCGAAGCCGCTGCATCTTCCTTTTTTGCAGCGTAGTAAACTTTGGCGGGCCTCGACCAGTAAATGGCACCCAGGCACATGGGGCAAGGCTCACAACTGCAATAGATCATGCAGCCGTCGAGCTGGTGGGAGTGAAGGGAGGCGCAGGCACGCCTGATGGCTAACACCTCTGCGTGCGCTGTGGGGTCGTTGGTTGATGTGACTTCGTTGACTGCCGTGGCGATGATCTTTCCGTTTTTTGCCACCACCGCACCAAAGGGCCCTCCTTTGCCTGATGCAACGTTTTTTTGCGCGAGATCGATCGCCATCTGCATAAACTGCTGATGATTGTTATCCTTCATGCTTGAGATATTGGTTCCAGTTTCCTTTTTTCGTTGGTTTTGGTACAGTTTCCCCGAGTATGTTCATAAACTCATTCCGGCTGATGCTTATTGCGCCGAGGCTTTTCATGTGTTGTAGCCTCAGTTGTTACCGTCCATATGGCTGTTGCGGGAAGGTTGCTTCTAAAGTTTTTATTATTACCTCCTTCCTTGACCTGGCAAGCATCCGTTGATGTTTATTTTACGGTCATATAGGTTAGCGTTTTGCAGGCATTGGGAGCCGGTGCGCCTGCCCGAATAGATGGCCGGCAGCAGACCGGGGAATTAGTCGTTTTGTGGCTGATAGAGAATCTTTCTGGCTGTTCTTTTGTTCCCAACCGATACCAGGACTATGTGCATTCCCGGTTCGACCAGACTTCCCGAATCATTTGTCCCATCCCATGAAATAGTATATCCATCCGGGTTTATGCTGTGAAATTCAAATTGTTTCACCAATCTTGATTTTGCATCGTATATCAATAATGAAGGTACCTCATTTCTGTTTTCAACAAGGATGTTTATTGTTATTTTATCTGAAAAGGGATTGGGTCCCGCTGTGATGCTGAAGCCTTTTCCCTTTTCTGGGTCCTCGCCAATATCAAGCCAATATTGTTTTTCATCCCGTTTATAAAAGATATCATTTTCCGCTCCCCCATATCCGTCTAGCCAGATATAATCCACAAAATCAAAATTAAAATGCTTGTATGCAACGGAAGGGTATGATGGATTCAAATTAACACAAACTGTATCAATGATGCTGAACCACTCCCAGCCAACTCCGTAGGAAAATGCATGATAAAGCATGCTTGGCCAAGGGCTCAAAAAAACAAAGCTATACCCAATCGGCGGTGCGATATCATCAACGCAATAGTATTCGATCATTCCAACAGGCACCTGCCCTTCTGCAAGCATATTCCCATCTGCGTCTATCTCAACCTCCATTAAATATGATTCAGTGTCAACATAGAGGAGCCGGGCTAAACAATAATCATTGTTTATATGATAGGAGTTATATGTGATGCCGGGTGCGCTGCCTTTAGCTGTGTATACAGATTCCATGGTTTGCATGCCATCTCCAGAGTGAAAAAATTCAACGGAATCCTCATTAAAGGCAATTCCGAAAAACAAATCGTTTGTTTTATATTGAAGGCTATTTGCGATTGCATAACCGCTTATCATATCCTTGGTACAAATCAGCTTCCTTTCCACTATGATGCCATCTGATAGCTTTGCATAAATAAGCGAAGCAGTGGTATCAGGATTTGCCCGGCGCCAAAAAACATTCAGTATCCCGGCGCTGTCAATATCTGCAACCGGGCTATCACAAATCTGATTTTCTTCATTAAGGATTATTTCGTCACTCCAATTGGAAAAATCATTCGAGAATATATATTTAATTTTCTTCAATGATTCTATTGAGTGAAACACAAGATGAATGCCGGCTTCATCTCCATCTGAGATAGCCAGGGTAGGACCTCCTCCCTCTGTTATAATAAAAGGATCATTCCATGTGCTTGTTCCACTATCAAACTTCACACCCTTAATAACGTATGATCCTGATTCCCAATCAAGAAAAACAACATATATATTATCATCCGAATCTCTGACAATTTTGCGTTGATTATGGTTGTAAGTTGCATATTCTGATTTTGATGTTGCAATAATTGTTTGTGCAAACATATCAACCATAAACAGGCTTAAAAGTAACAGGAGAGTGATTTTTTTCATGGTATTGAATATTTGAACCCTTCGGGAAACTCAAATCGGTTTTAGTCAATTCAAATATATCACTTTTTCTATTCACTTCAGTATTTTTTGCCAATTTTAATCCAATAATCACTGTTTCACCAATCAACAGGCATTACTCTTTCGTCCAAGTTGCATTGTTCAACAAATAATCAACTCTCAATACGTTATGGATGATGCAATTCATAGCAAATCCCAATGAATTCCTTCCTGTGGTTTTGACTCCCGAAAGTTGGCTCTTCAGCTTGTTCTTCATTGTGACAAAAGGATGATCCGCTGCATAAACTGCTGATGATTGTTATCCTTCATGCTTGAGATATTGGTTCCAGTTTCCTTTTTTCGTTGGTTTTGGTACGGTTTCCCCGAGTATGTTCATAAACTCATTCCGGCTGATGCTTATTGCGCCGAGGCTTTTCAGGTGTTGTGTTTCCTGTTGTGCATCGATGATCCCGAATTCCCATTTGCGAAGCTGCTGTACGAGGGTGTAAAGCGCAAATTTGGATGCATCGCGCATGATGTGGAACATGGATTCGCCGAAAAACGCCCTGCCAAGCGAAATCCCGTAGAGTCCGCCAACCAGTTTGCCCTCGTACCAGGTTTCCACCGAATGTGCATAACCTTCGCGGTGCAACCTGATATATGCCCGCATCAGGTCGTTGGTGATCCATGTGCTTTCCTGATCTTTTCGGGGCACGGTGGCGCAATGGCCGATCACTTTTTCAAATTCACGGTCGAAGGTGCAGGCATATTTGCCGCTTTTGATCAGTTGCCGCATGCTGTCCGACACTTTCAGGTCGCCGGGAAATAGTACCATCCGGGGATCGGGCGACCACCAGAGGATGGGCGATCCTTTGCCGTACCATGGGAAAATGCCATTGGCATAGGCAAGGATAAGCCTGTCGACCGAAAGGTCGCCGCCCACGGCGAGGATGCCTTCCTTTTCGGCATAGGAGGGGTCGGGGAATGCGAGCTTTTTATCTAACCTGAATATTGCCATACCGGAGGGAATACTTATAATTTATCCAGGCAATGGATAATGGTTTCCGCTGTTTCGTCGATCTCTGACCCGGTGATGATGAGTGGCGGGGCGATCCTGAATGCTGTTGGCCTGAACAGAAAGCGGTCGGTAACCAGGCCGTGTTCAGGGAACAGTTCGCAGAGCCTGTTTGTCATTTCTTTGCTGTGCAGCTCAACGGCCATCATCAGTCCGGCAAACCTGATCTCTTTCACGGCAGGATGGGGGGAGAGGTGGTCGAAGAAAGCCTGCCCCTTATGGTTTGCATGATGGTGGAGCTTTTCTGTGGTGATCACTTCGAGGTTGGCGAGGGCTGCGGCACAGCAGAGCGGATGCCCCCCGAAGGTGGTAATATGCCCTAATTCGGGTTGATGGCTGAGTTTTTTCATCAGGCTTGCGGGAGCGATAAAAGCTCCGGCGGGCATGCCCCCGCCCATGCCCTTTGCCAGGCAGAGGATGTCGGGGATGATGCCGTAATGCTCAAAACTGAAAAGCCTGCCGGTCCTGCCGAAGCCCATTTGTATATCATCAACAACCATCAGCGCACCTGTTTCATGACAGCGATCCCTGATTTTCTTAATGAAGCCCCGGCGGGGCAGGATGATGCCGGCCTCTGCCTGTATGCATTCCACCACCACGCAGGCCGTTTGGCTGTTGATCATTTCCAGTGAATCTTCATCATTGAAATCGAGAAGCGAAACGGCGGGCAGCAGTGGCCTGAAGGCATTTTTCAGTTGCTCGTTTCCCAGGATGCTCAGCGCGCCTGCCGTACCACCGTGGTATGCATTTTTAAAGGCCGCGATGCCCGGCCTTCCGGTGTGGCGTTTGGCCAGCTTAATGGCTCCCTCGATGGCTTCACTGCCGGAGTTGACGAAGAAAACCGAGTTGAGGCCTGCGGGTAGCTGTTCTGCCAGTGCTTTTGCCAGTTTTACCTGGGGCGAGAGTACGTATTCGCCGTACACCATCAGGTGCAGGTATTTGTCGAGCTGATCCCTGATGGCTTCGACCACGCGTGGATGCCGGTGGCCTACATTGCTGACGGCCACCCCCGACACCAGGTCAGTGTAGCGCTTCCCTTTCACGTCATAAAAATAGATGCCTTCTGCATGCGTTACCTCTATGGCCAGCGGATGGCCTGAAGGCAGGCCCATATGACGAAAATAAAGTTCACGTAATGAAGACATATTAAAGCTATTCCCTGCACAAATGTAATGAAAGAAGTTTGTTATTTTGTTTGTAAAAAAATGAATTTGGTTTTTAAAAATAAGTATACTTGCATGCTATGAAAGAGACATTCAATAACAAGGTGGTGATCATTACCGGCGCTTCCTCGGGCATTGGAAAGGCCCTTGCGCTTGAATTCGGCGGCAGGGGTGCCAGGGTGGTAATGGCGGCAAGAAACATGGAAAAGCTGGAAAATGCAGCCGCTGAAGTCAGGGAAAAGGGTGCTGAAGTTCTCGCCGTGGCCACTGATGTATCGAAAGAAGATGATTGCCGCCGCCTTGTTGAAAGAACTGTGACGGAATTCGGGGGCATTGACATACTGATTAACAACGCCGGGATCTCCATGCGGGCCCTTTTTGAGAAAACGGACCTGAAAGTGATCCGGCAACTGATGGATATCAACTTCTGGGGTACGGTATATTGCAGCAGCTTTGCACTGCCATACCTGCTCGAACGCAAAGGGAGCCTGACCGGTGTGTCCTCTATTGCAGGGTATAAGGGCCTGCCGGGACGTACGGGTTATTCGGCCTCGAAATTCGCCATGCACGGCTTTCTGGAAACGCTCAGGATCGAGAATATAAAAAAAGGCCTGCATGTGCTGATCGCCTGTCCCGGATTTACGGCATCCAACATCAGAAATACGGCTTTGAACGGCAAAGGAGAAGTACAGGGAGAATCACCGCGTGAGGAGGAAAAGTTGATGCCTGCCACGGAGGTGGCCCGCCATATCGCCGGAGCCATACTGAAAAGGAAAGACCGCCTGACGCTGACCACACAGGGAAAGCTTACGGTACTGCTGAATAAGTTTTTTCCGAAACTTGTCGACAAACTGGTATATAAACATATGGCCAAAGAGCCTGATTCGCCCTTTAATTAGATGTGGCATGAAAAATACCTGTGTTTTATCCGGCCCATGGAAAGAAAGGCAGTTATATCTGTCAGAGAGTCATTAAATTATTTCAATAATCTATAATAACAAAATTTCGAACCGATGAAAAAGTTTACACCTGTTATCAAACCCAGGGAAGGTTTTGGTGAATTGATGTTTGGCGAAACAAGCCGGCATGTGATCGACCTGCTCGGTGAACCCGGGGAAATTGAAACCATGGAAGACGATGAAGAATTCAATACCACCATCCTGAACTATTGGGAACAGGGGGTTTCAATTTTTTTCGAAGGATTGGAAAAGTCGGCCCTTTCCTGTTTCGAGACCGACCTGCCCGAATCGACCCTTTTCGGGAAAAAAGTATTTGATATGGGAGAAAAAGAGGTCATCGCCCTGATGGCGGAGCATGGTTATGAAGTTGCCGAAACCGAAAACGAGGAGGATGGTGAAAGGCGTGTTTCATACGATGATGCCCTGATCGATTTCTTTTTCAGGGACGACAGCCTCATTGCCGTTAACTGGGGCGTGCTGGTTAACCATAAAGGTGAGATAGAGGAGTTTTAGAATTCCGGCGTATCAGCATTTGGCTGTGTACCTTCAGGCTCTGGGATGGTAAAGCTGAATGGTGCTTTTCAGATACTCACGATCGAGGTGGGTATATATTTCGGTGGTGATAATGGATTCGTGCCCCAGCATCTCCTGTACGGCACGCAGGTCGGCACCTCCTTCAACCAAATGCGTTGCAAATGAATGCCTGAAAGTGTGCGGGCTGATGCTTTTTTTCAGCCCGGCCTTTTCGGCCAGTTCCTTTACGATCAGGTAGATCATGTTCCGGCTCAGTTTCCTGCCCCTGCGGTTAAGAAAAAGGATATCGGCGTTTGGCCGGTCGGGTTGCAGTTGTTTTCGCTGGTTATCGATATAGAGCTGCATCTGCCTGATGGCCGGGGACCCTGCAGGTACCAGGCGTTCCTTGTTGCCTTTGCCGATCACCCGCACGAATCCCTCATTGAAAAACACATCGGAAATGCGCAGGTTTACCAGTTCGGAAACCCGGAGCCCGCAACCATAAAGCGTTTCAATGATGGCACGGTTCCTTTGCCCTTCGGGCAGGCTCAGGTCAATGCCCCCGATCAGTTTTTCAATCTCCCCGACAGTAAGGGTGTCGGGCAATTTCCTGCCGGGCCTGGGGCCTTCGAGCAGGTTTGCCGGATCGTTCTGTATGATCCCTTCAAGTATAAGGTATTTGAAAAAAGCCTTTAATCCCGAGATGATCCGGGCCTGCGACCGGGCACCGAGGCCGGCTTTGTTGATTTCCCTGATAAATCCCTGCAGGTCACGGGAATTGATGTCGGCCGGTTTCGCTATGTCCGCAAGGGTGTCGACATAGGCAGCGAACCTGCTAACATCCCGAAGGTAGGCTTCAACGGTATTCTGTGAAAGCGATTTTTCGAGTTGCAGGTAAGCCTTAAACCCCTGTATATAGGTTTGCCAGTTCATGCCGTAAATTTAATCTAAATTTTACTTAACAGGGAAAGGCCGACAGGCTGACCGGATCCTTCGCTGTGATCTTCAGTGATCGCTTATCCTGCGGCTTTGTTATACGTGGGTTTCTTTTTCGTATTTTTACACCCGCGTTGCCGCCGAAAGAAAAAAGAAATAAAATATTTTGTTATTCGGTAAATTGATCTTACCTTTGCAGCCCGAAAATCATAAGGAATAGCAGAAAATGGCAAAGAAGTCAAAAGATCAAAGGGTGCAGGTGATCCTGGAGTGTACGGAGCATAAGAACAGCGGCATGCCCGGCACTTCCCGCTATATTACCACGAAAAACAAGAAGAATACACCCGACAGGCTTGAAATCAAAAAATACAACCCTATCCTGAAAAGGATGACGGTTCACAAAGAAATAAAATAACATACCATGGCTAAAAAAGTAGTTGCATCATTACAGAGCGCCAGCAAGGATTTCGCCAAGGTCATCAGGATGGTGAAATCCCCCAAGAGCGGTGCATACAGTTTCAAGGAAAATATTGTACCTTCCGATAAGGTAAAGGATTTTTTATCATCCAGATAATTTCTTTTTACGGCAATGCGAAAAGCTTTTTCCTTTTCCGGAAGAAGCTTTTTTTTTAAGAGTTAAGATATGGGTGTGTTCAGGATATTTTCGAAGGAAAAAAAGGAGAAACTCGACGCCGGCCTCGATAAAACCAGGGCCAGTGTGTTCTCCAGAATTTCTAAGGCTGTTATTGGCAAGTCGAGGGTCGACGATGAAGTGCTCGACGAATTGGAGGAAATACTGGTTACCTCTGACGTAGGTGTTGAAACCACTCTGAAGATCATTGAACGCATACAGGAGCGCGTGGCACGGGATAAATATCTTGGAACGGCCGAACTGAATACCATCCTGAGAGAAGAAACGGCTGCATTACTGCAGGAAAACGGCGACTCTGAACTGCCTGATTTCGATGCCCCGCTGCCGCATAAACCCTATGTGATCATGGTGGTGGGCGTGAATGGTGTTGGCAAGACCACAACCATCGGCAAAATGGCTTACCAGTTCAAAAAAAGCGGTAAAAAGGTAATCCTGGGCGCCAGCGATACTTTCAGGGCTGCTGCCGTCGACCAGCTCAAGATCTGGTCCGAAAGGGTTGGCGTGCCCATGGTATCCAAAGGCATGGGGGCCGACCCTGCCGC
>CAYOLA010000125.1:0-3779 GCA_964404735.1 uncultured Bacteroidales bacterium | reverse complement strand
GAGCTGGAGATCGCCGAAGCCATTTACCTCGAGTTTCTTGAAAAGTATCCCGACAGCGAGTTTGCCGATGATGCCGAAATATCCATAGCCAATCTGGGGAAGAGCCCCGAAGAGCTGATCAGGATGTTTGAGGAGCAACAGATCATGAATGATCCTGAATAGGATTCATGGCCAAAAGTATGATGATGCCGGGATTGCCTTTGCCGGGCGGCCCCGGCATTTTTATTTGGCATAGCTGATGGCGCGGGTTTCCCTGATCACGGTGATCTTGATCTGGCCCGGGTAAGTCATTTCGTCCTGTATCTTCCGCGAAAGGTCGTAGGATATCTGGTTGGCCTCCTGGTCGGAAACTTTTTCGGCCCCGACGATCACGCGCAGTTCCCTTCCTGCCTGAATGGCGTAGGTTTTGACTACGCCCGGGTAAGTAAGGGCCAGTTCTTCAAGCTTATTGAGCCGCTGTATATAGGCTTCGGCCACCTCACGCCGGGCGCCGGGCCGGGCACCGGATATGGCATCGCAAACCTGCACGATGGGAGCAATGAGTGATTCCATCTCAATCTCGTCGTGATGGGCACCAATGGCATTGCAAATATCGGGGCTCTCCTTAAATTTTTCAGCCATTTTCATCCCAAGGATGGCATGTGGCAGATCGGGCTCATTGTCGGGGACCTTTCCGATGTCGTGCAACAAGCCTGCCCTTTTGGCCTTTTTGGGGCTGAGCCCCAGTTCCGAGGCCATGGTAGCACAAAGGTTGGCCACTTCGATGGAATGATGGAGCAGGTTTTGTCCGTATGATGAACGGTATTTCATCTTGCCCACCATCCTGATCAGTTCGTGGTGCATATTGTGTATGCCCAGGTCGATAGCGGTACGCTTGCCGGTTTCTATGATCTCCTGCTCGATCTGTTTGCGTGTTTTTGCCACAACTTCCTCGATCCTGGCCGGATGGATACGGCCGTCGGTTACCAGCTTGTGCAATGAGAGCCTGGCAATCTCCCTGCGCACAGGGTCGAAACCCGACAGGATAATCGCCTCCGGCGAATCATCGATAATGATCTCAATGCCGGTGAGTGATTCCAGGGCCCGGATGTTACGGCCTTCACGTCCAATGATACGCCCTTTTACCTCATCGCTCTCAAGGTGGAATACCGAAACCGTGTTTTCAATAGCGTGTTCAACGGCTGTGCGCTGGATGGACTCTATTACGATCTTTTTCGCTTTTTGGTTTGCGGTAAGTTTGGCTTCATCAACCACTTCGGCAATGAAGACCTGTGCTTCCGAACGGGCTTCTTCCAGCAAGGTTTCCTTTAGCTCGTTACGTGCCTCAGCGGCTGATAAGCCCGAGATGGCTTCAAGCTTGCCCACCTCCTCCTTGATCATCTTGTCGAGGTCCTGCTGTTTTTTCGCCAGGATCTCAAGCTGGCTGTTCAGGTTTGAACGGATCATATCCGTTTCGTTCTGTTTACGCTGAAGTTCTTCGTATTTTTTGGAAAGGCCCGATTCCTTTTGCTTTATCCTGTTTTCGGCCTGCTGCAACTGGTTGTTCTTTTCATTGATGACCGTATCGTGCTCGATCTTGAGTTGCAGAAACTTTTCCTTTGCCTGCAGGATTTTATCCTTCTTGTAAACTTCGGCCTTTTCCATCGCCTCGCGAAGCAGTTTTTCGCTTTTCTTTTCAACCGCCTTTCTCAGCAGGGTTCCGGTAATGACAGCCCCGATCAGCAGGCCGGCAAGGCCGGAAACGACAATATATATGACATCTAACATCTCTACTGGTGTTTAATTAAACAATTAATTAATGACAGCAGCAAATGAAAGCGGGGACCGGAAAACACTGATATTGGGATCATCAGGAAAAACCGCCACCGGCGGAGTGCCTGAAAATAAAAAAACCCGCAATAATTCAAGGGTTAAGAAACCCCGGATAGACACGGATAGGGATGCCAAGCAGGTCGAACTTCCACTGTCCCTGCATGGCAGGGATCCCGCCGTAGCGGGCTGAGGCCTGTTCTAACTCCTTATGAGCAAACCCTAATGAATGTAATGTTGAGTTTACAAACCAAAAATGAATTAATGCGGGTATATTTTAATATTTTCAAAGAACGCCGGCGGGGACTAACCCTCGATATGTTCAGCAAGCAATTTTTCCAGGGTATCCAGGCTGCCAATCAATTCCTTTTGCCTGGATTCACCATCAGCCAGGGCTTTTAACGATTTGGTGGCAAAAAGCAAGGACACCATCGAGAGCAAATCCTGATTATCGTTAAAAGCGTAAATTTTTGCATATTCTTCAATCTTTTCATTAACTAACCTGGCAGCCTTTCTTATGACCTCTTCCTCCTCTGCCCTGACCGTCATTTTGTAAGGACGATCGGCTATTTTGACTGTTATCGCTAATTCATCCATAGGGTCCCTGAGCCAATCAAGGCTACATTACTGATCCAAAAGTCCCACACATTTATCAATTTCCCGCAAGAGTTCATCAATCTTCGCTTTCACTTCTATTGAACCTTTGCTTGTTGTCAGTGATTTTGTGATTTTTAGTTTTACAATCTGTTGTTTAAAATCTGCTATTTCTTTTTTTTGTGATTCAATTAATTCTAAAAGCGTTGCATTCCGGGTTCGTAAATCAACACATTCGTGCTTTAATTTCCGGTGCCGGTCAAGGAGTTCCAAAACCTTCTTTTCAATTCTGGAAACGATATTCCCTGCCTGCTCCATTTTGCTGCTTAAGCAAATATTTTTACAAAAATAAACAATTCTTGTTCAATTCCAATGCCCCATCATGATTTTCTGGCCAATTATATTTCGTTCAAACATTTATCGCCATAAAAAATGTGCGACTTTTTCGCAAAAAAGGTATTAACAGATAAAAGGCAATGAAACCAATGCGTCATGATGGATTTAAAAAACGTTCCCGAATCTTTTTTTCATTTTCTATGGAAATTCAGGTTGCTTAAACCCGGTTTAACGACTTATCAGGGTCAAAGCCTGCAAATCCTGCATCCCGGCATCCATAACCAGGATGCCGGCCCCGATTTCCAATGTGCGAGGATCAGGCTTGACAACACGGCCTGGGCCGGCAATGTTGAGATCCACCTGCGTGCTTCCGACTGGTACCGGCACGGGCATCAGCGCGACGAATCGTACAGGAACGTGATCCTGCATGTGGTAGCCGAGCGCGACTGCATGGTAAAGGATCTGAATGGCCATGAAATGAATACCCTTTGTATCGACGGCTGTTTCGACCCGGAGCTTATCATGCGTTACCGTGAGATCATTGGCAACCTGCTCTGGATACCCTGTATGAACCTCCTGAAAAAGAGCCTTCCCCTCATACAACTTTCCATGGTAAACAGCATGGGCATCGACAGGCTGAAAGAAAAAACGGCCGTGGTTACGGAAACCTTTGCCAGTTGCAACAACGACTGGGAAGAATGTTGTTACCGGCTTATTTCAAAACAATTTGGCGCCAGGATCAACACCATGCCCTTTGAGATGCTTGCGCGCTCACTCCCGGTAAAACTTCTCAAGAAGTACCATCACGAATCCCTGCAGGCCGAGGCCTTGCTATTCGGGCAGTCGGGTTTGCTGAAACGCCGGCTGAGGGGCGAATATCCGCGGAAATTAAAAAAGGAACATGCCTACCTGGCACAAAAACACAGCCTGGCGCCAATGCCCGGCTATCTCTGGAATTTCCTGCGCCTGCGGCCGGCCGGCTTTCCTACCCTGCGGATCGCCCTGCTGGCAGCGCTATACACCAGATACCAAAGTGTTTT
>CAYOLA010000124.1:0-17868 GCA_964404735.1 uncultured Bacteroidales bacterium | reverse complement strand
GCTTGGAGGGGGAGGCATCCCCCTCTTTTTTTAACATTCTTATTAACAATCCAATAGCAAATTAATAAAAAAAGAGACTGCCCTTTTGAGACAGCCTCTTAATCTTTAAAGAATATTATGCTTACATTTCATCCGATACGGTGAGCCTTTTTCTTCCTTTGGCCCTGCGGGCTTTCAGGATTTTTTGTCCGTTGGCGGTTGACATCCGCTTCCTGAAGCCGTGTTTGTTCTTCCGTTTCCTGTTCGATGGCTGAAATGTTCTTTTCATTTTACGTTCATTTTTGGGTGTGCAAAAATAGACCTTTTTTTAATTATAGCAAATTATTTTGCAGGAATATTTTTGAGGGTTTCCAGCAGGAAGTCCCAGAACATGGCTACGGTGGGGATGTTGACCATTTCGTCGGGCGAATGCGGGTTGCGTATGGTCGGGCCGAAAGAGATCATGTCCCAGTTGGGATATGCGGCACCGAGGATGCCGCATTCGAGGCCGGCATGGATCACCTTTACTTCGGGCACCTTTCCGTATTTGGCCTGGTATACCGATTTCATTTCCTTCAGGATGGGGGAGTCGACGTCGGGCTTCCACCCGGGGTAGTCGCCCGAATGTTCTGCCTTTGCTCCGGCTTCGGTAAATACCTTGTGGATTTCCTTTGCCACCTTGGTCTTTTCGGCATCAACGGCGCTGCGCTGAAGGCTGGCCAGATGGATCCTGCCGTTCCCTGATTTAATGACGGCCAGGTTGGTTGAGGTCTCAACCACATCGGGCATGTTCTTGTCCATGGCGATCACGCCGTTGGGGCATTTATCCACTGCACGGTAAAGTCTTTCTGTCGTTTTTTTGTCGATCAGACGGGCGGGCATCACGGTGCGTTCCACGCTGATGAGCAGGCCGGGGTCGGCGGTTTTGAAGGCTTCTTTCGCTTCTTTTTCGTATCCGGCCACGAAGGCTTTGAATTCGTCCTTTTTGCTGTCGGGGATCACCACCACGGCAAAAGATTCGCGCGGGATGGCATTGCGGAGGCTGCCGCCGTCGATGGAGGCCAGTCTTATCCCGAATTTTTCGGTGGCTTTCGTCAGCAGGGTGTTCATGATCTTGTTCGCATTTCCGCGGCCCAGGTGGATGTCGAGGCCCGAATGGCCGCCTTTGAGGCCGGTTATGCTGACCTTGTAAGGGGTTACGTTGGGCATTACTTCTTCTTCCTGGTATTCAAAAACACCTGTGGTGTCGATGCCGCCGGCGCAGCCGATGTATAGCTCACCTTCGTCTTCCGAGTCCATGTTTAGCAGGATGTCGCCATCGAGCAGGCCCGGCTTCAGGCCGTTGGCTCCTGTCATGCCTGTTTCTTCGTCGCAGGTAAACAGGGCTTCGACCGGGCCGTGTACAATATCCGAAGCTTCGAGCACCGCCATGGCGGCGGCCGCCCCGATACCGTTGTCGGAACCGAGTGTGGTGCCCTTTGCCTTTACCCACTCGCCTTCCACAAAAGCTTTGATGGGGTCGGTTTCGAAGTTGTGAACCGTGCCGCTGTTTTTTTGCGGTACCATGTCGAGGTGCGCTTGCAGGATCACTCCCTTGCGGCCTTCCATCCCTGCTGTGGCGGGTTTTTTGATGATGATGTTGCCCACCTGGTCTTTCAGGGTTTCCAGGCCGAGGTCTTCGCCAAATTTCATCATAAAAGCCTGTATGGCTTCTTCATGCTTGGAAGGGCGGGGTATGCGCGTAAGTTTGTAAAAATTGTTCCAGAGCGCCTTTGGTTCAAGATTTCTGATTTCTTCACTCATAATTGTTTGATTTAAAGATTTACCGCCTGTTTTGCCTTATCTTCCCGCCAGGGAAAACAAAGGCAGGCGGCCCGTATTTAGGTTATTAATTTTTCAATGTTCGGGTTTTGCAGGCCATAGCCTTTCTTCCTGTCCTCGGCTTTGAGCATAAAAGCTACAATTACCGCCAGCACGCCAAAAGCTGCAAAGGTGATCATGGGGATGGTGTAGTCGTAATGCGAAAAGCTGCCGTCTTCATTAAATACCCTGCAATAATTATCCAGTTGCCAGCCGATCAGATAGGGTACGCCCATCAGCCCCCAGTTCTGGACCCAGAAGATAAGGGCATAGGCCGATCCCAGCCTTTTTTCGGGGATGATCTTGGGTACCGAAGGCCACATGGCCGAAGGCACCAGTGAGAAGGTGATGCCAAGGACGATGACGAGGAATGCCGCAAACACCCAGCTGTCGAAAGCGGGGATGGCGAACATGCTATGCACGAAGACCAGCATAAAGGAGCCGAGGAGCATGATGGATGCTCCCTTGCCTACCCGGTCGTAGATCGTGCCAAAGAGCGGGGTAAGCAAAATGGTGCCGAAGGGCAGCAGGCTGGGAATGATGCCCGCCACTTTGGGATCGAGCCCGTATTTGTTCACCATCAGGTCGGTGGCATAGTAGAGATAGGGAAATACGCCGGAATAGAATAGGACGCAGAGCAGGGCGATAAGCCAGAAGCCTTTGTTGTTGATTATGTATAAGATGTCCTTGATCCTGAACGATTCCTCTTCCTCTTCGCCTGTTGCGGCGGCACTGATCGACTTGTCAAGTTTGCGATCCATGAAAGTATACCAGATGAAAGCGATGAAGCCTGCCAGCAGCAAACCCAGTCCGAGCATGAGCGGGGCCGAGATTGAGGGGAAGCCTTCAAAGCCGAGCGCGGTAGCCAGCGGTACGGGGACTGTCAGCGCCAGCGCCGTTCCCATACGTGCCGTTGCCATTTCGAGCCCCATGGCCAGGGCCATTTCTTTGCCTTTGAACCATTTTACGATGATCTTCGACACGGTGATGCCGGCAATCTCAACCCCGACGCCAAACACTGCAAAGCCGATGGAGCCGATGATGATCTGCGTTTTATAACCGAATATGTGGCCTTCCATTGAGAACAGTTCTGCAACGGCGATGTACTGGAGGAAGGTTCCTGCGATCATGATCAGGCTGGCCATGATGCCGGTAAAGCGGACACCCATCTTGTCGAGGATGATCCCCCCGATGATCAGCATGAAAAAGAACACATTGAACCAGCCATATGCACTCATCCACAGGCCGTATTCTTCGCTCGACCAGTTGAGGTATTCTTCGAGATAGGGCTTGAGCGGCGAAAGTACATAGTTGATGTAATAGGCGCAGAGCATGGTGAAGGATACAACCCCCAGGGCTGCCCATCGCGCAAATTTTGAGTCGCGCAGGGTGGTTTTAATGGCTTCTGTCATATGATGTAAGTTTGAGTTATAATGAAATTACAGAAGGCGAATATACTATAAAATAGTTTGTTGTTTGCCCCTCCCTGCCCAATTTATTTTACTTCTTTTGGCCAAGGGGGATGTGAATGAGTTTTTTGGTGAAAAAGAAATCTTCCTCAAGGTATGTCGACAAATCATAGTCGACCCAGGGGAGTCCGGTACTTTTCAGTTCATCATCCACTTCACCACCTTTGAGGTAGAGCAGGCCGTTGGGAAGGCTGTTAATGCCTGTACCTGCAATCTTGTTCTTCAGCCAGCGGATCATGAGCGGCAAAGGGGCCACGGCCCTGCTCACGGCAAAGTGGTACATGCCGCGCTGTTCCTCAGCCCTGCCATGGATGGCGCGTACATTATGCAGCTTCAGTGCCTTGCTGACCTCCTGCACCACCATGATCTTTTTACCCGTAGAGTCGACGAGGTCGAATGAGACTTGCGGAAACATGATGGCCAGCGGGATGCCGGGGAAGCCGCCTCCGGTGCCGGCGTCTATGATCGTGGTGCCGGTTTTGAAACGGATGAACATGGCAATCGACAGGGAGTGCAGGATGTGGCGTTCCTCCAGGTTGATGATGTCGCGGCGCGAGATAAGGTTGATGCGCTCATTCCAGGTTGCATACAGCCCGGGCAGCAGGGAGAACTGCCGCTGCTGTTCCGTGCTGAGGCCGGGGAAATATTTCATGATAAGTTGCATCAGCGACAAAGATATCAAAACTTGCCGGAAATTTTCAAGGTGTTCTGTGGGTAAACACCATGACGGCTTGCCCCGTCCTCAGTGTTATATGCTGATCTGATGTTTGCGGTACGGGGAAATGGACAATCATCTGCTCAACCGAAGCTCCTCGTACCTGATGGTGCGTGCGATTTCTCTTCGATTTGTCAAACAAACTGTCCGGTCAACACTTCAAATATCAACTATCAGCTATCATATCCCGTGTTTTCATGACGCTAAAACCTGATCTTAAAGCCCGCACTCAGCGTTCTTCCAAAGCCCCAGAAACCGGTAAAACTGTCCTGCCGGTGGCCCTGGCCGTCCCTGCCCCTGATGATATGCTTTGAATCGAGGAGGTTGAAAATGCTCAGCATAAAATTCGCCTCTTTGCCAAACATGGTGAAGTATACCTGCAGGTGTGCATCCAGCAACTGGTAGGCAGGAATACGGTACGACTGCTCCCTGTCATCGGGGTCGCTGCGGTTTACGGGATTGAAGTCGGCGTAAAGCCTGTCATAATATATCCAGTTCAGGTAAAGGGAAAAGTGTTCCATGAATCGGTAGCGGCCGTGCAGGCCCAACTGGGTTTGCGGGGCATCGCCCACGTAAAGCCCGTTGGCATATACACCAATGGTATCCTTCAGTACATTGTTGTTGTCGTATACCACCGCTGTCACATCATTCTGCCATTTCCAGTCGCCAACCGAAAACAAGCCGCCCAGGCTGATGTTGTTGCCGATGCGCTGTTCCGCTTCCATCTCTATGCCGAGGTGCCGGGCATCGAGGCCGCTGACCAGTGCGGGCTCCAGAAACTGGTTGTATTCGTTGGCCAGGAACGATTTGTCTTTCCAGTAAGTATAATAGGCATTCAGGCGTATGCGGGTATTTTCGCGGCTCAGGCCGTAACCGGCCTCGAAGGAAGTGATCTTTTCATTGGCCAGGTCTTCGGCCACCGTATTGGTGAAGTTGCCAAAAACGAATTTGTAATAGGGAACCCTCGAAAAATAGCCTGCATTGGCATAAAGGTGGTGGATGTCGGTAATGTTATGGTTTATCCCGCCTTTTACATCAAAGCCTGCCAGGTTCACGATTTCGCTCCAGGGGTCGCCGGGATAATTGTAGTGGTCGGCACGCCGGTAGCGGTTGCCCGAAACGGAGCCTGCCAGAAAGGCATTCCACCTCCCGCTGCTGTATTCGGCCTGTGAAAACATATTCAAGTAATGGATCAGGGCCCCGTTGTCGATCTTTATTATATCGCCGGGGTATTTAATCTGCTCCCTCCCTGCCACGCCGGCAAGCGACCATGCATAGTCGTCGATGAAAAAATCCCCGCCAAGCAGGTCGCGGACCTTTTGCCGGAGGGTGGAACGAAAATAGCGGTAGTGTATACCGGTGCTGACCTTCAGCCTGTCACCGATCTGTTGGTCGATGGTTGCCATGATGCCTGTCCACACATGTGATGCCAAAAAATTGGTCTGTATGTTCTTCGAAAAACCGCTTACGGTTTCCCCGGTGGCCAGGGTGAAGGTGTCGGTATGGCTGCTGTTGTTATCATAGATGGCTCCCCAGTCGATCTGCCCTGAAGGATTGCGGTAATCCCAGATGCTTTTTTCGGCCATGAAACTGTCGGACCACTTTCCGCCGCCGTATCCGTAAGAGAAGTAGGCGGCAGTGGCCATGAAGGTACGCGGCCCGATCTCCCAGTAATGGCTGAGGCTGAGGTGGGGCTTGTGGTAGAAGTTTTCGGAAGCATTGTTTATTTGCCCGTTGTAGCTTCCCCAGTCTTTGTTGAAGCGCAGTCCGTGGCGGTCGGTTTCTTTTTTGGTGAGCATGAAGTTTCGCTGACCGTGCTTTTCAGGCGATCCCAGCCCGACAAAAACCAGTTTATGCTTACGATTGAATTCCTTGCTGACGGAGAGGAAGTAGCCCCAGGCATCCACATAGGTGGCATCGATGTAGCCGGGCCCGCGCGTGTGGGATCCCAGCATGGTAACGGCCATGCCGTTTGCGAGCTTGCCGCTGTTATAGCTGAAGCTGAAATGGTTGTTGCCGTAACTGGTGGTGGAAAATCCCATGCTGCCTCCTTTTTCCGCTCCCGTGGTTTGGGTGATGATGTTTACTGTACCGCCCACCGAGTTCATGGCGGCGGGAGAGGCCCCGAGGCCGCGCTGCACCTGTATGCGTTCGGTGGCCTCGGCCAGCCCCAGCCAGTTATTCCAGTAAACTAGGCCGTTTTCGACCGAGGAGATGGGGATGCCGTTCAGCAGCATGCTGATGTTTTCCTGTTTGAAGCCGCGTATGTTGATGGCGGCATCGCCGCTGCCCCCGCCGGTGCGTGAAGCATACACGCCCGGCACATTCTTCATGATCTCGGGCAGTGGCTCATCACCCAGGCGTGATTCAACGGCTTCGGCCCTGATGGTCGACACCGTGAGCGGCGACCTGCGTTCCACGGCCAGCGAGGCGATCACCGTGATCTCGCCCAGGCCGATCACTTCCGGGCTCAGCATGATACGGCCCAGGCTGATGGTGCCGCCGTCTTCTGCCACCACATCCCGGTATTCAGCTGAATAACCCACCATGCCGATCCTGATGCGCTGCCGCCCGCTTTCGATTTCCAGTGAAAACCGCCCGTCGGGACCGGTCGTCGTTCCCCGTAACCCTTCCTCATTGCTGATGTTTACCCCTGCCAGGGCTTCCTGGTCGGTTTGGTCCGCCACCGTGCCCGTTACGATCCCCTGGCCGCTCATCGGCAGCGCCGCCGCTGCCAGGGCCAGGCATACAAAAAGTCTTATCCTGTTCATCATGATCAGTTTTTAATTGTTCATTCTGTTTCTGGGGAAAAATAAAACCCCGTGTTCAGCGGGGCGCAGGATGGACGGGAAAATACAACATTCATGGCCGGCAAAAGCCGTAACCATTCATTGCACCTTTCTTCTACCATCCAGACTGTACTGTCGGCACCGGAATTTCACCGGCTCAGTCCCGGTCGCCCGGGAGTCGCGGACTTTCACCGCCGGTCGGGAATTTCACGCATTTCACGCGATCACCCTGCCCCGAAGAAAGCTTATTTAAACAGGGCAAATGTATGATAAAATTCTTATCCAATATCCCGGTCTTTTTATTTAAACCGTTTTTTTTTGCCGGGGGCGATGTCCGGATAAAAGACGTTTGTTATAAACCCGTTCATATGATCATTTTTCTTTTCTTTGCAATGTTTCCATTATTTAACCAAATCAAAACCGTATTATGATCCCTCCCGATAAGCTTCAGGAAATTGTTTTGCAAGAGATCATCAATGAATTTAACATCAGGCAGAAAGCAGCCATCACTTTTAACAGGGTTGAGCTTTTAGCCGGTAAGGATCAGGAATATGAAGGCCGGGTGAATTGTTCTGAGCCTTCGCATGCCTGGGACATTCCCCTGCAACTCAGGGTAGAGGGAAATACCGTTCACTGGAACCTGAATGAGCTGGGGTGGCACAGCTTCAGCCTTTCGGCTGATCCTGCTGCATCCGCGGCCATATTCATGGAAGCCCGGGCACTGGAGTCAAACGGGAATTACCCGAAGGCGTTTGAAGAATATGCCCGGCTTGAAATGCATGCACGCGAACATGACGACGGGTCAATGCTGGCCGAAAGCCTGCGGGCACAGGCCAGGCTGCTTATACACAGGATCAGGCAGTTCGACAGGGGTATAGAAAAGCTGGCCTTGCTCGCTGAACTCGGTCGTACATCAGGCAGTCGCGAAATGGAAAAAGAAGCGTTGATCGAACAGGCCTATGCTTATGTTGACGGATTGCGTGACTTTCCCGAAGCCATCCGGTGCTTCAGCGCCCACGAGCAGATGTGTCTCGAAACCGGCGATCGTGCGGGTTTGCTGGCATCCAGCTACGGGCTTGCCGTGAGCCTTGCGGCTACCGGTACCATGTTCGGCGCCGCCCTTGATAAATATGCGGAGGCAGAACAACTGGCCGGCGAACTGGGCAAAAAAAGCTTGTTGAAAAAGATCATGGCCAATGTTGCCGATATACTGTTTACCCATGCCGAAAATTATGAGAAGGCGAATGAAAAGCTTGAGGAATATGCCGCCTTGTGCCGCGAAGAGGGCGACCGGGACCAACTGGAGGTGGCGGTCAACAATCAGGCAAAGTGCCTGCTGGCCATGGAACAATACAGCGCCGCACTCCGTAAGTATGATGAAAGGATCAGGCTTTGCGAGGAAAAAGGCAGCAAACAGTGCATCGCTTATTGCCTCATCCAGCAGGGATATATATTGTCGCATCACCTTGATCTGAGCCATGAGGCATTGCTGCATTACCAACAGGCAGAACCCCTTTGCATTGAAACGGGCGATGAGGTGAACCTGAAAGCCGTTCTGCAGAGCGAAGCATTCCTGCTTCGTTACAAGATTAAAAACTATGAGGATGCCGCCATTAAATATGCCGCACTGGAAGCGCTCAGCCGGAAACTGGCCGACGAGGAACAATTGATGACCAGCCTCAGCAACCAGGCATGGATATTCCTTGAAAAGCTGGGCGACTATGAGGCCGCCTACAAAAAATCGGTGGAGCTGGAAGAAATATCAAAGAAAAAGGGCAACAGGGATTATTACAAAACCAGCCTGGCCAACCAGGTCCATATCCTGAATGCATGGGGCGAAAAAGATGCCGCCCGTGCAAAAAAGAAAGCGCTGAAATCTGTCCGCTAATGCCGTTTCCATTCCGGAAGGCATTGGGTGTATCAGGGTTCCTTTACTACGATCGAGTATCCCATAAAGCCCAGCAGGAAAAAGAAAGGGATGGATACCAGTACAACCCATGATGACCCGTAAAAGAATATTACCGGTATGGCAAAAACGATGAAGAGCAGGAAATACAGAACGCTTTGCCGGGTGGCATGCCGCATGGCATAATGCCATTTTTTGTCGGGTTGGCGGTCTTCTCCGAGGGTTTTCCTGAATTTTAGCAATGCCTTGCGCCGCCGGGTCCATTTTCTGAAACCCCTGCCGGTAAAAACAAAGATGGAGAGATAAATGAATATGGCAATGGAAAAGAGTGTTTGTATGAGGTTGCGTTTCCTGTATGCCCATGAATGGTCGTCTTTGAGCTGTGAAAGCCAGGTGGAAGTCGTTTCAAAGCTGTCGAAAATGCTTTCGGCTTCCGAAAAATCATCCTGGGGTGAATAGATGATCAGTGCATAGGCATAGTGTCCGTCGACGGCAAAAAAGCCCCGGGCATAGTACCCGCTTTCGTTTTTTTCGTAATCCTTCCGTATGTCGAAGATCTCATCGGCTCCCTCGACGATTGAGCCGATGTATTTACCGATGTATGGCACGGCGATGTTGACATCGGTTTTAAGCACTTCGCCCATGCGCGGGAACAGTTGCTTGTCGGTACCGGCATACTTTTCAATGTCGAAATGCGCTTCAGCCAGAAAAAATCCATAGGCTGCGAGGGAAAAGCTCTTATCGGGCGATACTATGATGGCGCGGAGGTTTCCGTCGGAGCGGCCGGTGTTGATCCAGCTTTCGGGGTATTCAAAAGAAAAGCGGAAGGCCGAATCATTAAATACCGTTACCTGTGCTGATGAAGAAATGAATAACAGCGTAATCCCTGCAAGGAGGATGGTTTTCCTTAATATCATGGTTTGTTGTTTTATGGGAGACAAAGATAAAAATCTTCTACAGAACTTTTTTGATCAGCCTGAGCTGATGGCTGTAAATTCCTTTTTCATGATTAAAGATCCCCTGGTGGTCAACCTTGTCGACCCTGACTTTCCCCGAAGCATGGATCACACGTTCGCCGGGCATGAGGATGCCTGTATGGGTGATCGACCCTTCGTCGTCATCGAAAAAGAGCAGGTCGCCGGGTTTCGCATCGGAAATGAAGCTCAGGGTTTCGCCCTGCATGGCCTGCTGTGCCGCATCCCGGAGGATCTGTACCCCGGCCAGCTTGTAGCTCATTTGCGTAAAGCCCGAACAGTCGATGCCGAAAGGCGACCTCCCGCCCCAGGCATAGGGGGCATGCAGGTACATCATTGCCATCTCAATCACCCTGGCCCTTTGTGCTTCCTGGTGGATGCTTACGGTATCACCATCAAAAATGTATTCATGCTCGCCTGCCGAAAAAGCATTTTCGCTCAGCCCGTGAAAAGAACTGCCCAGCAAAACGGGGAAATAAAACTGCAGGCTCCTGTTCTCGATCAATTGTACCAATTCGGTGCTTACCCGGCAGGGAAGGCTTTCGAGCCGTCGAAATTCCTCTTCACCGATCCCGTATAGGCAACTCGTGTGTATCCACCCCTCATAATTGTCAAAAATGATCCTGACATGAAGCCAGTCATCGGCTTCAGCCAGGATGGCGTATAGCTCGCCAAATAAAAGCTGTGAACACATCTCTGCCCTGTGCGAAGGCTCCAGGCGAACGGGAATAATACTCTGATGGCAAAATCCGAACTTCATAATGGCAAGGTCTTCCCTGTGGCATTTGAATTTGTCAGCAACCAAATGCACGCTCAGTTGTTTACTTAACGAAAGTATTAAAAATATACATATTTAGTACATTAATTCATGAAATCTTAAATTTTCATAATTTCGCGGCATAAGCCGATCACGATGAAGCGTTTTTTCCTTTTCCTGCGAAACCACTACCAGCAGATATATAAAGGCTTTCTTTTTATACTTGCCGTGGGCATGCTTGTATGGATCTTCCCCAAGGAAGGCAGGTTCAAATATGAATATACACGCGGGAAGCCATGGCTGCACGAAGACCTTTACGCACCTTTCGATTTTTCCATTTACAAGCTCGAAGAGGATCTGGCAAGGGAAAAACAGGAGGTGGTACAGGGCCTGCCGCTGTATTTCCGCTTTATGAAAGCCGACAGTACCGAAAGGGCGGCGATGCTTGAACCCGAATTTGTCAGATACTGGGAAACCCACATCCCCGATTCCTTGAATACCGCGGCTTACAGGAAGAAAAACCAAAAGGTCTTCATGGAATTGATGTTTATGCTTCAAAAAAAAGGCATCCTGGCCAGGGGGCCTGAAACGGATAACCTTTCATCCGATTACCCGGTTGTACTGGTAAAAGACCATGTGGCGGAGGAACTTGAATTGGATGACCTGCTTACGCTTGCCGGTGCTTATGAATTGATCAGCAGGGAGCTGGAAGGAAAACAGCTTGAAACGGAAGTTCTCTCAACCCTGCTGGTGCGCTTCATGCAGCAGAATATTGTTTATGATGAGGTTAAAACGGCCAATGAGCGTGAAACGGCTCTTGCTTCCGTTTCACCCACTTACGGACTGATCCAGCGCGGGGAACGGATCATCTCCAGGGGGGAGGTGGTCGACCGTGAGCGGCTCATGGTGCTCAATTCGCTAAAGGCAACCTATGAGGGGAGCCTGGGAGGATCCGATACTTATTACGTCATATTGGCCGGACAGGTGGTGCTGATCGCCATATCCATCCTGGTGTTGTTGCTGCTGCTGGTGTATTTCAGAAAGGAGATCCTGGCCGACAGCCGCAAGATCGTGCTCATCCTTATGGTGATCGTCCTTATTACTTTCATCACCAGCCTCACCGTAACGCATAACCCGGCTTTCCTGTACCTGGTTCCCTTTTGCCTTGTTCCCATCATAATCAGCGCTTTTTTCGATACACGCCTGGCACTCTATGTCCACCTCATCACCATCATCATCCTGGGCTTCCTGGTCCCGAACAGCTTTGAATTTATCTTTCTCCAGCTCCTGGCCGGCATCATCGCCATCATGAATGTTGCCAACCTGCAACGCCGGGCGCAGTTCTTTATCACATCCGTATGGATTTTTGCCACTTATTCGGTTTTGTATTTCGGCCTCACCCTGATCCGCGAAGGGACTATCACAGAGATCGACCCGCTCATGTTTGCCATGTTTGGGGGCAGCGCCGTATTAACCCTGTTTTCATACCCTTTGATATACATCCTCGAAAAAATATTTGGTTTTATTACCGACATCACCCTGGTGGAACTCTCAAACACCAATAACAAGCTCCTGCGCGAGTTGTCGCTCAAAGCACCCGGCACCTTCCAGCATTCGCTGCAGGTTGCCAATCTTGCCGAAGAAGCCGTTTACGAGGTGGGCGGCAATGCCCTGCTGGTTCGTACGGGCGCCCTGTATCACGATATCGGGAAAATGGATATGCCCATGTATTTTGTCGAGAACCAGTCAACGGGGATCAACCCGCACGACGATATGACCAGCGCCGAAAGTGCCGGCATTATCATCAGCCATGTGATCAAAGGGATCGAAAAGGCAAAGAAACACAAACTGCCCGAGCAGATCATCGATTTCATCAGGACCCATCATGGCACCCGTAAAGTGGAGTATTTCTATACCATGTATAAAAATGACAATCTTGGCGAAGCGATCGATGAACGGGAATTCACCTATCCGGGCCCCGTCCCCTTCTCAAAGGAAACAGCCGTGGTTATGATGGCCGACTCGGTTGAGGCAGCATCCCGAAGCCTGAAGAACCCCGATGCCGAAAGCCTCGGGAAACTGGTCGACAGGATCATCGACCGTCAGCTTGAAACGGCACAGTTCGTGAATGCCGATATCACGATGAAAGACATCAGTATGGTAAAAAAGATACTTAAAAAGAGGCTGATGACGATCTACCATGTGCGTATCGAATACCCCGACGCCAAAGACTGAACAGTCTTCCATCCTGTTTCCGAAAAAGAATATCAGTCTTAGGTATGGTATTCCGGCTAAAATGCTTATCTTTATCTCATCCTGCGACATTGCCCGGCCTTGATCATGCCGGGGAGATGCCCTCGTATATCTTAAAACAATAAAAATAAAACACTATGGGACAACAAGCAGTGAAGATCCTGAAGATAGACATTGAAAAGCTGATTAAAATGCTTAATGAGGCTTTATCGGAAGAATGGCTGGCATATTACCAGTACTGGATTGGCGCCAGGGTCATGGAAGGACCCATGAGGAGCGAGATCGAACCCGAGTTGCTGGTACATGCCGATCAGGAATTAAACCATGCGGTGATGGTCGTGGAACGGATTATCCAGCTTGGCGGAACGCCCGTTCTGAATCCGGCCAGTTGGATGAAACTGGCAAAATGCGATTATGACGAACCTACCGACCCCTATGTCGAGATCATCCTGAATCAAAACCTGAAGGCCGAACGCTGTGCCATTCAGCGCTATCAGGATCTGGCCGAATTCACATACGGGAAGGATCATAGCACCCACCAGATCGCCACCACCATCCTGAATGAGGAACTGGAACACGAAGAAGATATTGAAAGCTGGATCACCGACCTGAACCGCATGAAGGAGGATATCCGGAAAATCAGGCTTTAGAACAAAGGCGTTTTATTTAAAATTCCGGATGTCACTTTTCCGTCTGATCAGCCTCTTGCGGGTTGCTGAGACAGGCTTTTGCGGCCGGTCCTTCATTGAAGAGCAGGTCGATTATGCTCAGTCCGGGCACAAAGCCGAACTTTTCGGAAAACACCTGTATATATTTATTGCAGGGCGTTTCCCCCTTTGTGTTTTTGGGTGAAAATGCCTGACGGAGATCGGTGGCCTCCCTGCCCTCATCCACGTATGCTTTTGTAATGGAAAGGTTTGCGGGTATGTCCATCATTTGCAGCAGGCTGTGGGTCAGTTCCAGGTTGAAATCCAGCAGGAAATCAAACTTTTTCCGGTAAAAGGGGAGTAAGCCATCCATATAAAACTCATAGAAAGGGGCGTTGCGGTATGCCGTGTCAATGGCCCGCCGGTGCATGCGCTGCCAGTTTTCTCCGTAAAAGATCCGGATATCCCGGGTTTTACTTTTTCTTCCCAAAGGTTTGCTTACGGGGATGCTCAACGATAAAACCCCGTTGGCGGTAAGTATTTGACAGCGGTTGCGGAATGTCTGCTTCGGATAGGTTTCCATGGCTTCGACCCTGACATTGCGTGCGTCCGCCACTTCCTTTACCCAGCCGATGGGAGGGAGGTAGGCCGTAGAAACAAGTATATCGCGATGCCGCTTTTCCATGCCGGCAAAAATAAAGAAAGAGGCCCAATAAACGGACCTCTTTATCTTATTGTGCGGATGAACCGGCCAGATACTGTGTGACCTTCCCGGCAGGTTCCCCCTGCTAAGCCTGCTTTTCCTTGCCCAGCAGCACTTCGTCGATCACCTGCCTGAAAGTTTCCTTCGGCAGGGCTCCCTGTGCCATCTGGGGTTGCCCGTTGCTGGGGCAAAAGAGCAGGGAGGGGATGCTGCGTATGCCAAAAGCGCCGGCAAGCTCCCGCTCCGCTTCCGTATCGATCTTATATACGTTGATCTTGCCTTTATATTCTTCCGCAAGTTCTTCAAGAATGGGTGCCACCATTTTGCACGGCTGGCACCAGTCGGCGTAAAAGTCGATCAAACACGGCAGTTCTCCCTCAAATTTCCATTCCTTGTTCTGTTCAAAGTTAAATACCTTTTCGAGAAAGGTATCCTTGGTCAAATGTTCCATAATGTGTTTGTTGTTTGGTTTTTTGTGTCACTTTTGCTCTTCTTCCAGCGGTTTGAGCAGGAATTCGTCAATGGCGCTTTTAAATGTTTCTTTTGGCAGGGCTCCGGTCGACATCTGCGGCTTTCCTTCCATGGGAATATACAACACGGCAGGGATGCTCCTGATCCCGAAAACAGCGGCCAGTTCGCGCTCTACCTGGGTGTCGACCTTATAAACGTAGATCTTTCCCTCGTATTCGGCGGCCAGCTCCTCCATGATCGGCGCAATGAGCTTGCAGGGCTTGCACCAGTCGGCCCAGAAATCGATAATGGCAGGTTTGTCGCCCTTGTAAACCCACTCCTCCTTGTTGGTTACATAATCCATAACCCGCTCGATGAACATGTCGCGGTTCAGGTTAATCGGCTTGCCGTCAACAATGGCATTGCTGCTGACGGCCTTTACGGCTTTTTCTTCCTGGGCTTTGGTTTCTGTTGTGTTACTGCATCCGAAAGCCAGAATGGCCGCGAGGATCATCATGATGTTGGTGATTTTCTTCATCTGTTTTCCATTAAATTGATTTGCAAAGATAAATTAAAATTTTAAATCGCAATAATATCACTTTTGTTATCTTTGTCAAAAACTGTTCCAAATTATTAATGACAACAAACAAAGGCCTGAAAGAGTTCATGCAGTTGCTCGACGAGCGTTATATCTCGGGTGGCTTCGATGCTGATGAGGAATGCCTCGAATTGCTGGCATCGATCAAATGGGCTGATGGCTTCAAATGCAGAAAATGCGGTAACGAAAGGTATTGCAGCGGAAAAAAGCCTTTTTCAAGAAGGTGCACGCGTTGCAAGGCCGAAGAGTCGGCTACTGCACATACGGTATTTCACGGCTGTAAAATGCCGCTCGTTTCCGCTTTCAGGATCATGCATGAGATATGCCGCCGACCGGGCATTTCCACTTATGAGCTTTCGCGCATGCTTGGAACACGGCAGATGACCTGCTGGAAGTTCAAGAAAAAAATAACGGCCTGCCTCGAATCCAAACGGGGGATCAGGCTTGCCGGTGAATAGCGCGAAGCCGGCCGGGTGGCCCAATCCTCACGTTGTTTTTTTACCTGACCAGCACTTTTTTGTACAATACACCTGCTTCAGTGCTGAATTCGAGCAGGTACATCCCGGCAGGGAGTAAGGAAACATCCATTTCATGCCTGTTGCACCCTTCCCCGGCGATAATCTCTTGTTCCGCGACCGTTCTGCCGGTCATCGACCGCAGGGTGATGCGCCATTTTGCCGGTTTTGCTGACATCCATGACAAATTGACCTTTTCCCGGGCCGGGTTAGGATAAATTTCGATCCGATTCAGTGTCTTTGTTTCGTCGAGGCCCACCAGGTCCGTCTCGTACCATGCTTCCCAGCCTGGTGCGGTGATGGTGTAGTTGGTGGAAAAAGTCACGAACATCCTTCCCGAGGGGGATGTAACGGGACCGGGGATGGTATTCCCCGAAAATTCGGCCAGCAGTTGCTGGGTTTCCAGATCGAAGACCTTGACCAGGTCATAGGCTTCTTCCGTTTCAAAGGATGTGAAGAAGAGGGTGAGTTCCGAGGCGCCCGGCGGGTCGAGCATCCACATGCAGGCGGTGTTGTTGTGGTAATTCCCGGGGCCGCTGCCATCGGAAAAATACCCCGATTGTTCAATCATCTGGGTCATCCCGCTGCAATAGACCGGGATCTTGGAGCTGTAGCTGAGGAGCCATCCGGGAGCACCTCCCGAATAGCTCGAAACGAAGGTGATCAGCATCTTGTCGCCACCTGAACTCACGTCATCCGGCAGATCATCACCCTGAAAGGATCCCAGCAGCGGTGCTGCGGTGGTTTCCCCGTCATATACGCTGAGTATATCGCCTTTGGCGGTATTGAAATGCAAAAATTCCAGGGTGATGTATTCAACCGAGTCGGCGGGTGCAATAAGCCAGCTGCAATTGGTGGCAGGCTGGTAATCATATACGGGACCGCTGCCATCGTCGATGGTGCCGCCGGTACCATCAAGCAGGGAATTGCCCTGGCAATAATAGGGATATGAATAATTAATTGTATCGGGAAAGGCATTGATGATCACTTCCTGCGCCAGGTTGAAGTTCGATCCGCCGGGAGAGAGGTTGTCCGTATAAAAATAGCCATCATAGGAACCGCCCCACCCCCAGTTGAAATGATAGTAATTGCCGTCCTGGTAGCCGTCGCAGACAAAGGCATGCCCGTAAACGTTGGGTAATGACCAGCCGGCATAATACATCGGAATGGCCCTGTCGAGGTGGCTCACAAGCAGGCTGTCCCAGTCCATGGTGGTGCTGTCGCGGTAAACATAAACGGTTTCGGGCGAATACTTGAAAAAAGTACGCAGGGCATAGGCAGCCTTATGGTTATACATACCTGAACCGTTGGGTCCGTATACCATGTCGCAGGCTATCCCGAGGTGGTACAGCAGGAGTGCCACGGCAAGGTTGCTTTTGGTGAGTTTCACCTCCATCTTGTCCCATTCGTAGGTCGTATTTTCATAGTCGGCCGAAAGCGTGCCATAGGGCGGGCAGGAGTAGCTATAAGAACCTGTTCCCGTCTCCGGCCAGCGGAAGTAATTGACTACCTGTCCGAGGGCCGTGGCCACACAGCCGGCATAGCAATGCCCGCCGGGGCCGGCCGGGTCGGCGGGGCACATCTCGTTATAATACTGTCCCTGGTTCCAGGTGGTGGTCAGGAGGGGTTCAACGGATTTCTGGTCTTTCAGGGGCTTCAGGCGGGATGGATCACCTTGTGAGAGCCGTTCCCATTCAGTTTTTATTTCTTCTGTGGCTTGCAGCCGGAGCAGGCTTGCTTCTGCGATCTGCTCCATGTATATACCGATCAATTCCTCCAGCTGGGGCGGCATTCCTTCCGCTTGGAAGCTTCCGTAAAAAGAATACCCGGGAACCGGACGGACACCGTTATATGCGGAAACCAGCACATAGCCACCCCGGCTTATATTAATGGCATATAAAAGGGTTTCACCCTGGCGTTTTAATTCCAGAACTTCATCAACACCAATTTCATCATATTCCACGGCATATGGCTGATGAACACGTTCGTAATAAAAATTAACGGCCACTTTGCGTGCACTGTTGCGGCTTACAGTACCTGCCAGCATGATGATTGCGGTTGCGGATACCAGCAGGAAAACAAAGAACTTTTTCATCGTCATTTGATGTTTATGGGGTGAAAGACAATCGTTTCATCAAAGATATAAAAATCTATTTAGTCCCTCCTTATCAACCGGTTTTTGCATGTTGTATTAATAAAAAAAAGCTGTATTCAGAATAATTGGCATAATAGAATTGTTTACTGAGCCTGATT
>CAYOLA010000123.1:0-10331 GCA_964404735.1 uncultured Bacteroidales bacterium | reverse complement strand
ATGGGAGAACGGATCAAAAAAATAAACAAAACCATCCAGGGCATCCAATCGTATGAGGATTTCCTTAAACACAAGGATGCTATCCTGCAGTATGCCCATGCCATCGACCATGAGCGGCAGGTGTTGAATTTTAAGTTCGAACGCCTGCTCAAGGATAAAAATGTGCTGAATTCCCTGTTAAAGAGAACGACTGAAGACCTGAAACATGCCAATGAAGCCCTCAAGATCAGGGCCGAAGAGTTGGGCATCCTGCTTTCGACCATCCCCGCCCTCGTATATTTTAAGAATACGGAACTACGCTACCTATTGGTGAACAAGGCCTTTGAACGTTTTGTCAATCTGCCTTTTTTCGGTATAAAAGGGAAAAAGGTACAGGATCTGATCCACGATTACGATGCAAAAAAGTATAACGAGATGGAAAGAGAGGTGGTTGAACTCGGCCTGCCGCTCTATAATATTGAAGAGGTGATCCTTAAGGACGAGAAGGAAACATGGCTTAACACAAACCTGGCCCCTTACCGCGACAACCAGGGTGAGATCATCGGCCTTGTGGGGATATCATGGGATATCACCTCCAGGAAAATCTACGAAAAAGAACTTGAACAGGCCAAAGAGCTGGCCGAGGAAGGGACCCGTGCCAAAAGTGAATTCCTCGCCAATATGTCGCACGAGATCCGGACACCCATGAACGGCATCATCGGAATGGCAGAGATCCTTAAGCAAGCCAAGCTGCGGCCAAAGGAAAAAGAAAACCTCGACATACTTGTCTCTTCAACCAGGAGCCTGCTCTCGCTGGTGAACGACATCCTCGACATCTCCAAGATCGAGGCCGGTAAGGTTGAGCTTGAAGTGGAGGATTTCGACATCAGGCATATATTAAAAGAAATTGAGAACATCATGTTCATCAGGGCAGATGAAAAGTCTCTTGACTATAAAACCTTTATCAGCCCCGATGTACCCCGTGTTATATGCGGCGATCCTTCGCGCCTCAAACAGATCATCCTCAACCTGGTGAACAATGCCGTAAAATTCACGAAAAAAGGTTTTGTGCATGTTTACGTAAGCGTAGCGGAAGGAAACAGGGAAGAGGTCAGGCTGATGGTAAAAGTAGTTGATTCTGGTATTGGCATCTCCGAAGAAGGAAGAAAAAACCTCTTTCAGCTTTTTTCGCAGGTCGACACCTCCACAACCAAGAATTACGGTGGTACCGGCCTCGGACTGTCAATTGCCAAGAGGCTGGTGATGCTCATGCAGGGCGACATCGGACTGGAGAGTGAAGCGGATGGAGGCTCCACTTTCTGGTTTACAGCCGTCTTTATCAGGAGCCCGCTTACTGCCATTTCGGCGGATACAATGAAAAAAGAAAAGGATTACGGTATCGAGCCGGCCGAAAAAGAACTATCTATTTTACTTGCCGAGGACAATGAGATCAACCAGAAGATCATCCAGTACAGCCTGACCAATGCCGGGCACAGGGTTGACATTGCCGCAAACGGCCGCGAAGCGGTTGACATGTATAAAAAGGGGAATTATGATCTGATCCTGATGGATGTACAAATGCCTGTTCTTGACGGTTACGAAGTAACAGCGCATATACGGAATGCTGAAAAAAAGGATACAGTACAAAAGCCAAAAACACCCATCATCGCCCTCACCGCCAATGCCATGAAAGGCGACCGCGAGAAATGCCTCGAAGCCGGCATGGACGAATACCTGAGCAAACCCTTTACTCCCAACGACCTTCTCAGGATAATCCGTAATGTAACACGCTGATTGCCCGCCGGAAAATAGTGCTTTTCCAAAGTCATTGTACCTTCACAGAATTTCACGGCGCTGGTATAAATTTCATTACATTTGCAGGCACATTATACCAGTTGTCACTTTGGAACTTCACTGGATAGAGATCGTTTCACTGATCGTTGCCGGCCTGATGGTAGGCTTCATCAACACCCTGGCGGGAGGCGGTTCCATTATTTCCCTTTCGGTACTCATGATCCTTGGCTTGCCTGCCAACGTTGCCAATGGAACCAACCGCATTGCCATTGCCGTGCAAACACTGGCAGCTACAGGCAGTTTCAGGCAACAAAGAGTGCTGGATACCAAAAAGGGCATCGTCCTGGGCATCCCCGCCCTCCTGGGATCCATCCTGGGGGCCTACATAGCGGTCGACATCAATGAAAACATCTTTGAGAAAGCCATCGCCGTGATCATGCTGGTGATGCTGGTATTCATACTCTATAAACCGCAACGCTGGCTACGGGGCAAGGATATCCCGACAGGGAAAAAAACAAGTATACTGCAAATATTGGTTTTTTTCCTGATCGGTATTTACGGAGGCTTTATTCATATGGGGGTGGGATACTTCCTGCTTATTGCCCTGGTATTTAATGCCGGGTACGATCTGGTAAGGGCCAATGCCCTGAAAGTATTTATCGTGCTCATATACACTCCGCTGGCCCTGATGGTGTTTCTGTTCAACGGGCAGGTAAACTGGACCTACGGGCTAACCCTGACCATCGGCAATGTTGTGGGAGCCCTGGTAGCCTCACGCCTGGCAGTGAAAAAAGGAGCCAATTTCGTACGCTGGATCATCGTGATTGTCATTCTGCTCACATCAGGCCATCTTTTCGGAATATATAACATTAAAGAAGTTGCACGCAGCCTTATTCATCCCGAACAGCCGGCCACACATAGTGAATGGGCCCTGGCAGTGCATGGTGGTGCAGGCGGGGGAACCCGCGAGAATATCCCCCCCGGCAAAGAAGCAGCATATAAACAAGCCATCATGCATGCGCTCGACACCGGCGGCTATATCCTTGAAAACGGCGGCAGCAGCCTCGATGCCGTTGAAATGGTCATACGCTTCCTCGAAGACTCCCCTCTTTTTAATGCAGGCCGCGGCGCAGTATTTACCGAACTGGGCACCCATGAACTGGATGCTTCCATCATGGATGGCATGAACCGTGACGCCGGAGCTGTTGCCGGCGTAAGCAGCATTAAAAATCCGATAACGGCAGCCAGGCTGGTCATGACCTCCTCACCCCATGTGATGCTTACCGGGGCAGGAGCCGAAAATTTTGCTTCCAGGCATGGCCTCGAAATGGTGGATTCCACCTGGTTTTTTACCGAAAGTCGCCTGAAAAGTTTGCAAAATGCAAAGGAACACACACAAAAGCATGGCACGGTAGGCGCCGTGGCACTCGACAGGAACGGGAACCTGGCTGCAGGAACCTCCACGGGAGGTATGACGAACAAAATGCAGGGAAGGGTTGGCGATGCCCCCATCATCGGGGCCGGCACCTATGCCGATAACAGCAGTTGCGCCGTGTCGGCCACCGGCCACGGTGAGTTTTTTATACGCAACGTGGTTGCCCACGACATCTCGGCCCTGATACGTTACAGCAAGCTTACACTTACGGAGGCCGCTGATTCTGTGGTCATGGGGAAACTGAAGCCCATGGGCGCCGACGGAGGCATTATCGCCATCGACCGGCATGGAAATATTGCCATGCCCTTCAACACATCCAGCATGATCAGGGGCTGCATCACCTCCGGCGGCGACAGCGGTGCCTGGGTTTTTCCCGAATAATAAGCAACTCCCGTAAAAACAAACCGAATGCCGGAATAACGGTAAACCGGATAAGGTTTTCAGCCCTTTTAATTGCATTTTCCTGCCCATTTTTATAATTTTGTATCAATTCCCAAAAAGACGTTCATCATGAAAGAACATCATTTTATTTGCCCCAAATGCAGATGCCAGCTGGTCCCGAACAAAAAGATCGTTTTGCTTGCCAAACCCTCCCAAGGGCCGGCCGGACTGCTTCTTCTCAGTCCGAAACTCGGTGAATACTCAGCCACCACACATTCGGCATTTAAGCTGTCGGAAGGGGAAAAGGTTGATATTTTTTGCCCTGTATGTCACCAGGACCTTGGTGATTACAAGGATCATCAGAACCTGGCCAGGGTGATCATGATTGGGGAGCATGGAGAAGAGTACGACATTGTGTTTTCCGAGATCATCGGCCAGCGCTGCACCTATAAGATCCATGGCGAAAAGGTCGAATCATACGGGGAAGATGCGGAGATCTATACCAACTTCTGGGGAGAAGCTCCCAGGTATTGAGCATTCCGGACGGGTGTTCAGCAATCAGGCTCCTTAAAGCCGGGAAACATCCTGAAAACATTTTTACTGGTTTTCATATTCCTCCACCTCATCATTGATAAAATCGATCCGGACCCCGGCTTCCCTGAACAGTTCTTCCGATTCCTTTCCGGCATGGTACTTTTTCTCACATACCACCCTTTCAATTCCGCAATTGATGATGAGCATGGCACAGGTCCGGCAGGGGGTCATCTTGCAATAAAGGGTTCCTTTATCAAGGGCGATACCCCGCCGGGCGGCCTGGCAAATGGCATTTTGTTCGGCGTGGACTGTCCTTACGCAATGTTGCGTAATACTGCCATCTTCATGGTATAGTTTTTTAAAGAGATGCCCGGCTTCATCGCAATGGGGCAGACCTTTGGGTGAGCCCACATAACCTGTCACCAGCACCTGCTTGTCGCGCACGATCACACAACCGCTGCGGCCCCTGTCGCAAGTGGCACGCCTGGCCGCTGCCCTGGCCAGTTCCATGAAATACTCATCCCATGTGGGGCGTACGTGTGCTTTATTTTCTTTTTCCATCGGCAATCCTGCTTTTTATTTCATGTACAACCCTGCCCACTTCTTCGAGCAATTGCGCAACGCTGCCATCATTCCTGAAAGTATGGTCAGCCATTTTAATGCAGGCGGATATATTTTGCTTGTTGGGATCGCTGGCAGCGATTTCCCGCTCTTCATTGGCAACAAACTCCCTGTAGGTAACGTGATCTGTTTCCGATGCCCTGCTTTTGATCCTTTTATAGCGTTTTTCACGGTCGGCATCCACTGCAAAAAGGAAAAAACCATGATTCCGTTTCAGGGCAGTTACCTCGCCCGGGGTACGGATACTTTCGATCACACAATCATGGCCATATTCAAGGGCTTCCTCATAAAGCTGATCCGTAATGTATGATGGTCCGTAGGCAGCGCGCAGCTTGTTGGCAAGGGTGGTCATGGAATCACGGTTCAGGGGCATGCCCAGTTTCTGCATTTCACGAAGTAAAAAAGCGCGGACGGAATAATGATCAAAGCCTTCTTCCCTTACCAGGTAGTCAACAATGGTACCTTTTCCTGCTCCAAGCGTTCCGGTGATCCCGATAATGATCATATGCGATTATAATTATACAAAAATAAGGATATTGTTAATAGCAGCAACCCCATGCCATGCGCTACCCGGCCATTGCAAAACAAGTGCCCGTAAAGGCGTATTTTTCTATTCATCCGGCAACACGACAGGCACCTGGTGGCCGCATGCCGGGCATTCAGGTTTCCCGTTCAGCATCATGACGGTTGAAATATATCCCCGCCGGTCGATGAGCAAGGTTCCACACTTGGGGCAACTGGTATTACGGCCCTTATCAGACCGGGTATTGCCCGTATAAACAAATGAAAGGTATTCGCGTGCGATATCATAAAACTTCAGCAGCAAGGCTTCGGGGGTTGCATTGTGGATGAGTTTGTATGTCGGGAAAAAACGGGAGAGATGGAGGATGGTATCCGGTCCCAGTTCTTCCAGTATCCACTTCATCATCTCCCTGAAATCACGTTCATTGTCATTCTCGTCAGGGATCAGCAGGTTTGTAATCTCCAGATGCCTGCCCGACTTCCTGATGATCCTGAGCGTTTCAAGCACCGGTGCCAGACGCGAGGAGGTAAGCCTTTTATAGAAGTTTTCGGTAAAAGCCTTCAAATCAACGCTGAAAGCATTGATGAGCGGGATCAGCTCCCGCAAAGGTTCGGGATTGATATAACCATTGGTGACCATCACGTTCTTCAACCCGGCATTGGCAGCCGGCAAGGCCACATCCTTCACGAATTCATACCATACAGTTGGTTCATTATATGTGTATGCAATGCCTGTATTGCCGTTGTCAGCAATAGCCAGCGCCACGATCTCTTGCGGCGTATAATGATGCAGATGGGGGTAATCCTTTACGGCCGATTGGGAGATCTCATAATTCTGGCAAAAACGACAGCGAAGGTTACAGCCGACCGTCCCTGCCGAAAGGATACGGGAGCCGGGAAAATAATGATAGAGCGGCTTTTTTTCAATGGGATCGGAATGCAGCGAACACAGCAATCCGTAGTTATCGCTGACAAGCTTTCCGCCGACATTGGTCCTCACGCGGCAAATGCCTGACTGTCCGGGCCGGAGCACACACAGGTGCGGGCAGAGCAGGCATTTTACATCTTTGCCATCTTCGACCGAATAAAACTGTGCTTCCATACGTTGCCCGTATTTAATAACCCATCTCCCTGAGCCTGTCGACCCACTTCTCGGCAACAAGCCCCCGGTAGTTTTTCATTTTGGCAAGCAGCCCCGAGGCCTCTGAATCAATAAGGATGTTGGCCCTGTGTTCACCGCGGATAAACTTCATTTCCACGGCATGATCAAGCCAGTTGATCAATGGATCATAAAAATGATCAATGTTATAGATCCCCACCGGTTTGTGGATCAGGCCAAGCTGATTCCAGCTCAGCATCTCAAAGAATTCGTCCATGGTCCCGAAACCTCCCGGCATTATAATAAAGCCATCAGATAGTTCCTCCATGATCTTTTTCCGTTGCTGCATGTCATCGACCAATAAGGTCTCCGTGAGGGCATCATGCAGGATCTCCTCCCGGGCCAGCGTCCCTGGCATCACGCCCGTCACACTGCCGCCAAGGGAAAGTACCCTGTCGGCAATACACTTCATCAGGCCGATGCTCGCTCCCCCGTAAACCAGGTCAATCCCTTCATCAACGAGCACCCCGGCCAGTTGTTCGGCCTTGTGTGCGTATACCTCCTTAATACCGCGGCTGGAGCCGCAAAAAACACATATTTTTTTCATTGATCTGTATATAGGCACGGCAATCAGGCATCCAACGAAAATATTTATCTTTGCCGGTATCAAAGATAGGTAAATTAAACATGAACAGCCTGTATCCGCTTAAATTCAAACCCATTTTCAAAGAAAAGATCTGGGGAGGAAACCGCATCAATTCAATCATGCCGGCTGAGTACGATCCGCCGGCCCTGTGCGGTGAAGCCTGGGTACTTTCGGGAGTGGGCGGAAGCACCAGCGTGGTAAGCAACGGATTCCTGGCCGGCAACGACCTGAACGAAATACTGGAAGTATACATGTACGACCTGGTGGGAGATTCGGTGTATGAAAAATATGGAAATGAATTTCCGGTACTGCTTAAGCTCATCGATGCCAATGACTGGCTGTCGATACAGGTACACCCGGATGATGAACTCGCTGCCAGGAGAAATACCGGACGGGGGAAGACAGAAATGTGGTACGTGCTTCAGGCCGGCGGGAAGGCACAACTTATCAGCGGTTTCAACAAAAAGATCAACAAAGAGCAATACCTGGCGCATCTGAACGATGGGACCCTCCCTGATATTATGAATTACGAACCGGTAAAGAAAGGTGATGTCTTTTTTATCCCGGCAGGCCGGGTACATGCCCTGGGCCCGGGTATTCTGCTGGCTGAAATTCAGGAAACTTCCGATACCACTTACCGTATCTACGACTGGGAGCGGACCGACAATGAAGGGAAGAGCCGTGAGCTGCATATTGAAGAGGCGCTGGAGGCCATTGATTTCAATGTATACGAAAAATACCGCACCGATTACGCGGCTACGGAGAACAAGAGTGTGAGACTGGCCGGCTGTGAGCATTTTACGACCAACCTCATCACGCTCAACGACTACGGGATGGATAAGGACTACGGCAGCATTGATTCTTTTGTGGCCCTGTTATGCGTTTATGGCGAAGCAAAATTGTTGCACCGGGATGGGTCAGACATCCTGAAAACAGGCGAAGTATTGCTGTTGCCGGCCATCTTTGATCATATCAGCATCCATCCGCATCCAAAAACCCGTTTACTTGAAGTATTTATATAATTATTTATTTATACTTTTGGCATTGTTTTTTCGTTTTTATCTGACCCGACTTCCCGATATGGATCAACTGTTTATCAGCATATACAAATACGATCATCATCTGAATGAGGTTCCCGTTATACCCCTGAAAATCTATCTATCATGAAAAGTATCAGCATATTTTTAATATCCCTGCTGTTTGCAGCGGCAGTGAGCGCCCAGAGCGCAGGCTTAAAAGGACAAAAACTCCCCTCTGTAAATCTCAAGACAACTGCGGGAGAAACATTCGGCACTTCCGAAATCAGCAACGATGGCAAGCCCGTCATCATCAGTTTCTGGGCCATCTGGTGCAAATCATGTATCAAGGAACTGAATGCCATAGCCGATGTTTACGACGACTGGCAGGATGAAACAGGCGTGAAGCTCGTAGCCATATCCATTGACGATGCCAGGTCGAGCAGCCAGGTCAGGCCCTTCGCCGACGGCAACAACTGGGATTACGAGATCCTGCTGGATATAAACAAGGACTTTTACAGGGCTATGAACCTGAATTTCATTCCTCATACCGTCATCCTCGACGGTGAGGGCAATATCGTATGGCAACACACTTCCTTTTCGGAAGGGGGTGAGCTGCAACTCATCGAAAATGTTCGCAAACTCATTGCCGGTGTTGAAATAGACGAGCACTGACGGCAGCCTCAACCCAACCAGAAAACTGAAAATGAAAGTGAAAAAACCGATAGCCTTACTGATCTCAGCATTTCTACTCACCTGTACCAGCCTGCATGCCCAGGAATTTATCAGCAATGCCAACGTAAGCGGAAGTTTCCAGTTCGACGGTCAATATTATGCGCCCGACGAAAAACTGGGGATCACCGACTCGACCCTCGACGGGAAGCTTTTCAGGATGAACGCTTATGGAAACATTGTATACAGTTCGGGGAATTTCCGGGCAGGCTTCCGCTACGAAGCCTATCTCCCGCCTTTAGCCGGCTTTAACGAGCGCTACGAAGGCCATGGCATCCCCTATTATTTTGCCGAATACCGTTTCAGCAAGCTGCAGATCACTGTTGGCAATTTTTATGAGCAATTTGGCAACGGCCTGTTATTAAGGAGTTACGAAGATTGGCTCCTGGGGTACGACAACTCCATCAGGGGCGCCCGTGTCATCATGGAACCTTTTAAAGGTGTTATGTTGAAAGGGCTGATCGGCACGCAGCGTTATTTCTGGGAACCATATACAAACGGAAACCGCGGTATCGTTCGTGGATTGGATGCCGAGTTCAACATCAACGACCTGATAGGCGCCTGGGCCGATGCAAAGACCAGGGTCATCCTGGGCGGGAGCTTTGTCAGCAACTATGAAAAAGTAAGAGAAAAAACACTTGTACGCGATACTGTACTGTACAAATACCAGCTTCCGAAAAACGTGGCTGCCTATGCTGCACGGCTCAGGCTGATCCGGGGCGGATTTCAGTTAAATACGGAATACGCCTACAAGTTCAATAACCCCTCGGCCATCAACAACTATATCTACAAAAACGGGGAGTCGTTCCTGGCTACCCTTTCCTATTCTCAGAGAGGTTTCGGGGTTTCACTCTCGGGAAAGCGCATCGACAACATGAGTTATAAATCGCGCAGCAGCGAGCTGGGCGAAACACTCGACATCAACTATTTACCCCCGCTTACGCGAATGCAGGCATACAGCCTGGCCAACATCTATCCTTATGCCACACAACCCATGGGAGAAATGGGTGTGCAGGCCCAACTCAATTATACCATCCCCAAAAAGACCAAACTGGGTGGAAGGTACGGTACACGCATAGAACTCAATTATTCGAATATCTATAACATCGACAAACAGCCGGTGGCCGAAGGCATACCCGTCGACTCTACCGGCACATTGGGATACCGCTCCGATTTCTTTTCCATCGGGCAACCCAAATATTTTGAAAGCTTTGACCTGATCCTGAACCGGAAGATCAGCAGCAAACTGAAGATGACCCTTTCATACATCTACCAGGTATACAACATTGATGTGATTGAAGACCATACGGGCGAACCTACAATTTTTGCAAACATCGGCATCGCCGACATAACCTATATGCTGAGCCCGACCAAATCGCTGCGTTTTGAGTACCAGCAGCTATTCTCCAAACAGGACCGCGGCGACTGGATCATGGGGTTGCTGGAATTCAGCATTGCCCCGAAATGGTTTTTTACGATCTATGACGAGTACAATTACGGGAACCCTTCCAAAGACATGCGCCTGCATTATTATTCGGCGGCAATGGCTTTTGTTGAGGGGCCTACGAGGAT
>CAYOLA010000122.1:0-3788 GCA_964404735.1 uncultured Bacteroidales bacterium | reverse complement strand
TGATTAAGTTTGTTTTTTTCATGGCAGTTGTTTTTATTGGTTTTTTTGCCAAATGTACTGCCCCGGCGTAGCGTTTTCAAGGAGAAATGAGTGAAAGGGCAATATGGATGAGGGGAAGGGGTAAAAAGCCCTGTCAGAATCCGCTCACCGGAATAAACAATTCGATGAGCGTACCGGCAGCTGCCTTATTATCGTCATACAGGTCGGTGATCTTCACCTTCATGCCTGTTTTGTGTATGCGGTTGATCAACCGGATCCTTTCTTCGATGTTCTTCATGCCCGTGGAGCGGTGCCCGCTTCTTTGCCCGCTCACCCGGGCCGACTTTCCACGGCCGATGCCATTATCCGCAATACTGATCTTCACCAGCTTTTCACCGCTTGTTTTAATCCTGACGATGATCCTTCCCCTTTCCCCCTTTGGCATGATGCCGTGCCAGATGGCATTTTCGAGGTAGGGCTGCAATATCATGGGCGGAATGCTCACCATGGCAGTGTCTACACCTTCTTCAACAATCACCTGGTATTCGAACTTGTTTTCGAACCGGAGGTTTTCGAGTTCAAGATAGAGGCCGATGGTTTCCAGCTCTTCTTTGAGCGGGATAAAATTTTGTTTTGAGTTCTCTAGTGTACGGCGCATCAGCGACGAAAAGCTGGCCAGGTATACATCCGCGTTCTCATGTTCATTTTCGAGCAGGAAATACTGTATGGAATTCAGAGAATTAAAAATAAAATGCGGATTCATTTGTGCACGCAGGGCCTTTTGTTCCGACTGCAGCATCTCACGCCTGAGGCGTTCCTTGGTCTGCCTGCCTTTGAGCAGCAGCCATGTAATAAGCCCGGTAACCGCCACTACAACAATGATCAGAAAGAAACGGAACCAGACAGTTTCCGTAAAACGCTTGTCGATCGTAAAAGAAACAGCCTGTGCGAGGGATGAACAATGCCGGTCGGCATTGCATGCCTCTATGCTGATATCATACTGCCCGGCCTGAAGGTCGGGCAATGAGAAGGAGGTGGCAGTGGTAAGGTGCCTGCTTTTGTCCGAACCGGTAATATTAATAGTATATAAAATATTACCGGGGTCCCGGAAACTGATGCCGGCATAATCAAGCCGGAGGTTGTTCTGGTGGGGGGTCAGCCTGTAAGCAGGTTGCAGGCTGGTATCACGTCCGTTGATATAAATATTCCTCATAAACAGGGATGGGCCGATCCCGGGCTTTTTCAATTCTTCCGGCCTGAAACTGGCAATGCCCTTATTGGTCGCCAGCCACAGGTATGAATCATGCAGGGCTATGTCGTTGATCTCGTTCGACGGAAGTCCGTCCCAGACATTATAATGCGCGCTGACGGAAGGGATGCCATTGATACGTATTTTATTGAGTCCCCTGTTGGTGCCCACCCAGGCAATTGAATCAGTGATCAGCATCGACTTGATGATATTGCTGTTCAGGCCCTGCCCGCTACCCAGATGAATGAGTGTGTCGCTCCGGATAACCACGATACCGTTCTCCCTGGTTCCCACCCAGACCTCTTCGCCCGACGATTTGATCCCGGCGATCCTGCCGGAAAGGGCCGGATGTTTTTCGCCAAGGAATTCATAAACACCACCGGCAAAAGCATAAAGCCCCGAAACCGTTCCCAGCCAGAGCACCCCGTTTTCATCCTGGTGTATGGCCTGCACATGTTCCAGAAACATATCCTTCCTGGAATCATACCCCAGTTTTCCCTCTTTGTAAGTATAGAAACCCTGGAAGGTGGCGATGGCCACCGAGCCGTCGGGGAACTCTGTGGCTTCATAGGGTTTGTGCAGGATCACCATGTCGAGGGGCATCGGATCACCCCATGCGGAATAGCGCAAAAAACCCGACTGCAGGATCCATACCGGACCCGAATCCTGCCAGAGGATATCCCTGCCATAAAGATTCTCATCATCGCTAATGAATGGAGCCGCTTTGGTAATCGTTCCATGACGGATATAGCCTTTGTAGATCTTATTATCGCTTGTGGAAAAGATGACCTCCCTGTCCCTGAATGCGAAAGCCATCACATTGGCGTTGGGTACAGGCTGATGGTCGGCCGGAAATACATTCATATTAAAAGAGGGCACCAGGTAAACGCCTTCACCTTCGGTGGCAAACCAGTAATTCCCTTCCCGATCCTTAAGGATGCGGGTGAGCCTCACCCCCGCAAGGTAAAGTACCGGCCGGTCGTAATCCCCCCGGCTGTAGTGCAGGGCGCCCTTCAGGTCTTTTCTCAACCAGATGTCGCCGTTGGGTTCCACATAAACATCGTGGGAATTAACCTGCAGGCCTGTTCCGGGCTTATATGGTCCCAACGGGCTCAGGCGGTTATCATTTTCAAGCCGGTAAACGCTGTCGCGAATCAGGTAAAAATGGCTTCCCGCAACAAGGGCGGGATACACGAGTTTTTCCCTGGTGTACAGTGACTGCCCCGAAGCCGGATCTTCGGGAGACACATAATAATTACGGAAAACTCCGGGCTGAAAAGTGAAGGGGCCCGTGGTGTCGGGATATATGATTGAATCACCATCGATGCACAGCAGTTGATCCATGCCATGCCCCTTGAACCATACCCGGTCCAAACTGTCAACCTTGATGGTATGCAAAAAATCCCTTCCGGCTAACTGCTGTATGGTATCATTCAAGGGATAGGGATGCAGGCGCCGGCCTTCCAGATAACAGAGGTAACCTGTATAGGAAAGGAACCACAATTTGCCATTATAACCGCTAAAGATCAGGATGAAGGATTCATCGGGGATTTCGGGAACCGAATAATTCCTGAATACATAACCGTCGAAGCTGCACAGGCCGTATGTGGTAGCAAACCATATGTAAGCATCCCGGTCCTGGGAAATATCAAGGATATCGGAACCGGGCAGGCCGTTATTGACCGAATAATGCACCGAAAAAGGGAACTGGGCCGGGGCGGAAAACATAAAAACCACGGTAAACAGAATTACAAGCAGGCAAACCGGTGGTCCGCTCTTTAACATCTCTTTGGTTTTGTGTTTCAGTCAAAAATAATAAAAATTGTTGATCCCGGGGGCGGGATGGGCCAAAAATCAGAAGGTTTCTGTGGCGGTATGCCGCAGGGTGCAGAAAATAATATTTATTTCCCGGTCAAAAGGGTTCTATTTTGAGATGATCAGTTTTTGAACCTGGCCGGCTTCCCCAAGGTTAAGGCGGATGAAATAAGGTCCGGCCGGCAATTGCGGCAGGCTCATCCGCTCCGCGATATTTTCGGTATAATAAACCCTTTGCCCCTGCATATTGAAAACAGCCAGCCACCCACTTCCGGGCCATGCATCCATATGCAGGCTGTGATCCGCTGCATGGTACCATATCCTTAAAAACGAATTGTCACCCGCCAAAGGCAGGCCAAGGGGCTCACAATTATCGTAGTGATGGGTCTCGATGGCGGCAAACACCTCCTCCTCCACTGAATAAAAAGCGCTGTAATTCCCCCATGAATAACCTCCGGTGCCGTAATATCCATTGGTCATGAACACCAGCCCGAACTGTTTTTCCTTTTCAAAATACATATCGCTGATCAGGCCGTAAGCCTCTCCCGGATGGCCGGTCATGTTTACCCCGTCGATGACGATATCGCCGCCCGGCGTATTGGTGGTCAGATGAAACCCAAGTCCCCATTGGTTAAACAGGTTATAATAGTTATTGCCGTTCACCCCGATATAGGTCCATTGCGGCTGGTGCATCAGCTCCACCGTGCTTTCCTGTAAAATTGCCGTCCCGCCGTACAATCCCCCG
>CAYOLA010000121.1:0-12741 GCA_964404735.1 uncultured Bacteroidales bacterium | reverse complement strand
TGGCGGGAAATGAACTGAGTTTAACACTCCACCGGGTTCATGCAGCGTAGTCCAGCTTGCTCCACCATCATCTGTTTTGTTTATTTCGCCACTGTACGTTACCACGTATCCTTCCATATTATCTTTCATGAATACTGATGAGGTTATTCCAAAGTTTCCAGGCTGTGGGGGCAGACTCTGGATAACAAATGTATTACCACCATCAGGTGTGTAAAACACCTGGTCGTTGCCGCCGGTAATCCAGCCTTCATTACCAATAAAATGGACGTCAGTAAATCCGCCAAGAGCAGGCATGTTGGCGCTGATATCAGTCCAGCCGTATTGCTGGCTGGTGGCGCCAAGGCTTGTAGCTGTAAAAAGAATGATTACGATAAGATTCTTCATAGCTTTTTATTTTTCGGTTACCGGAGACCGGAGACCGGAATTGTCCATTGTGAATTCGACATTTCCCATGTCCCATTTATCTCGTATTCCCGTACTCTCGTATTCTCGTATTCTTCTTCTCATCCAGCCTCCAACATCCAGAATTCATAATCAGTTTTTAACAATCTTCCGCACCCCTACCCCATCTTCTGTCTGCAACTTCACCAGGTACATTCCAGCTGGCAAATGACCTACATCAATTACAATCTCTGACTCTCGTATTCTCTGACTCTCGTATTCACAAACTGTTCTTCCTGAAATGTCAAGTATTTCAAGTTTGGAGTTGGCAGTAGGGAGTTGGGAGTTATTCTGGAGCTTGGAGCTTGTTATTTGGATCTTATCCCGACAGGGATTGGGGTACAGCACGATCGCCGGTACCTCATATTCCTCCATCCCGAACGACAGCATAGGCATGTACATCACCAGGGCCCTTGACGGATCATCGCCGGCATCATAAATGTCAAATTCCCCGACTTCTTCTTCCGTGCTGTGCGACCACTCATTGTTCTGCGCCCAGATGGTATCAACAAAACCGGAAAGAGTTTCCACGTAAAGGTCATAGCCGCCGTTATCTTTGATGATATTATACCCCGTACCGGGTTCATCCAATCGCCCCATGGGGCAGTTTCCTTTCGTCCAGATACCATGCCCGCCGTTGTTCCGGACAATATTGTAATTCAGCCTGATGGCATTGGTGTCGCCGTACTCAACCTGGTAATTCAGGATCATCCCTGCGGCTACACAGTTTTCAACCCTGTTGCTGTCTACGTAACCCGAAACACTTTGCAGGTATACACCATAGTGCGAATCCTCAATCTCGTTCCGGTCAAATTCGTTCGAAGCGATGGCAGATAAGTATACCCCATAGGCGCCGCCGCTGATCTGATTGCCTTTCATTCCTCCGAAAGAAGTTGATCGCACGTGGATCGCGCACACCGATAACGTATCTTCTTCAAAAGGCAAGCCGGAGGGTTCAAAATACGGCAGGGTGATGGTGTTGTTTTCAAAATATCCCCCTGCTTTTGTTTTTAGCCTGATTCCGGCTACCGAGCCATCCGTGTGGATTTCATTCTCCTTAATCGTGATATCCCCGGATGTAGCTTTGAAGTTTATCCCGCCACTCAGAAAAGTATTTTTTTCTATCACCGATTCATCCAGGGCTGTATATTCGGCTGAAAGTAAACCGTTTTGGACCTGGTTGCCCTTGAACTGTAAACCATTATGAGCAATAGCCTTTAATCTTATTCCACTTCCTACGGTATTATTGGAGATAATATCAGGATCTGAAGCCACCGACAACACTACCAGACTGTCTGAAATCGTGTTACCAGTGATAAAGACTGTATCACTTTTAGAAACTGTGCTCACTCTCAGGCTACCGGCTACCTGATTGCCTTCGAGCCTGATTAAACCCTGTGAAGAAGTGCTGCTGACCCACAGGCCGCCATCAGTTTCACAATCAATAACTTCCCTTTTTGCACTGCATGAAGCGCTTGAGATATGAATACTATCCATAACTATGCAGTTTTTTACCCGAATTCGGCCTGTTTCACCCACTGAAGGCGTGTAATCGTCCAGGACCCGGAGGAAACAGTCCATAATTATCAGCGGAGTTTGGGTGTAGCCACTATCACTGTGCATGATGTTCCGGCACCAGAGGTTCCTGATCAACACGGGCAGTGTATCCAGTTTCGACGAAAGGATGAACGTCCCCTCCACCACTGTGAATAAAGGGCTTCCTCCGCCTATGGAAATACATTTCTCAATCAGAAGCGTATCTTCAGTGTATGTGCCGGAGAAAACTGAGATTGAATCGCCATGCTGAGAAAGCTGCAGTCCCTCCAGGATGGTGTTGAACGGGTGGGCTATTGAGCCGTCCTCGATGCCGGTGGTGTTGGAGGCATCAACGTAGATCACCTGCTGGCCGCTCAGTGAGCAGTGAAGGGTGAGCAGTGAGCTGAAAAGGAGGATGTGTGATTTTTGCATGGTTTTCTCAATTTACCTCACCCTCCGGCCCCCTCTCCTCAAGGAGAAGGGGAGAGAATGAGAGTTACTTAATTCATAATTTAATGATTTTCTTCACAATTATTTGGTTTTCAAGATGTATTCTGACGAAATAGATTCCTGCCGGCAACGCACTCACATCACAACCGATTTCACCTTCTCCTCTTCTCCTTTTCTCCTCTTCTAAAACAACTTTGCCGAACAAATCCACTATTTCAATTTTGAGTTTTGAGTTTTGAGTTTTGGAATTTGTTTGGAATTTGGTGCTTGTAATTTGGAATTTGCCAGAGGTTGGGTTCGGCCACACCTCCACGCCTCCATGCCCCCCTGCCTCCATGCCTCCGTGCTCTTCGACCCCTGCCGTTTCCGAATAAAAATAATACCCGCGGGTACTTAACTCAAGCTGGTGAGTGTGCACCACCCAGGCATAATACGAGTCGGTGTGCATCCGGAAAAGGGAATCATACTGGTAATTATTGCAATCCACCAGTTCCCATACCTGGTCGGCTTCTATCCATTGAAAAAGTGAATCGGCCAGAAGCAATGTGTCATTCTTATATGGATAGCGCCGCTCATAGGTAGGTACCCACTGGGCCTGGTCATTCCCGCTATATCCCCTGTAATGAATTAATTTGCCATGACTGTTATAGGTCTTTTCAGCTTTTAATTGAGGATACCAGGTCACCAGGTCTTCCCCGATCCGGTAATAGGCATAAAGTGTCAGGCTGTCGGAATCATCCCATCCCCATTCATCCTTATCTTTGTTAATCCACTTTTCTTCGCCTTCATCATATTCGGAGTACATTGAGTTGGTTTTCCTGTTCTGCACATCATATGCATATTGCAGTTTTACAGTGAAATACCATAATTCAGTGCCGGGATTATAGATCTGGCCCACCCATTCTATCTCATTCCCCGATGCATCATGCTGGTAATCCCTTCGTTCATGGGGATAAATTATTCCTCCGAAATCCTCATCGGGCTCCCAGATGGTCAGGTGCTGAAGCAGATCATCATCTCCGTATTCATAAATGTCATACGATGCGGTATCCCATTGTGCCGCCTCATAATTCCATTTGAGATGATCTCCGCGGGTGATTTTGTCCTGGTCATCATAAACATACAGATCCCATGAATCATTCTTCCAGTCCGTCAGGTTATGGTCCCAGGTATAGTAATGATATTCGACCCGGTTTCCATGATTGTCGAAAATGTTGGTTTGTTTGATAAATCCCTTGTACGCCATGTCATTATTGTCCCATTCGTAGATGGCCCAAAGTGTTTGCCTGTCCTGGTTGTCAAATTCCCACTCCTCTCTGCGGTTAGGCACCCAGAGGTTCAACGCCTGCTCCCGGGTGAATTTTTCCGATTCGATTACATTTAAATGAGCATCATAGCGGTAGGTCATGCGGGTATTGAGCGCCGAATCGCCCTGTGAGTTGAATTTCCAGGTGATGACCGAATCCGGCACCATCGGGGCCATGGTTTCCCGACTTATGATGGACTGGCTGGAGATTTCAGTCTGAAAAGCGATCAGGGCAAGCAGAATGATCAATTTTCGCTTTTTCATGTTATTTGTTTTTAAGGATGATGAATTTTCCGGTAAAGACTTCATTTCCGGCTATGATCCGGCAGGTGTAAAGTCCATTTCTGAGGCTTATCGCTTTCCATTCGAAATGTTGGTTTCCTTTTGGAAAGTCGGCGGATTCGCTGATATGCACAATACGGCCTGTGATATCGGTGATTTCAAGTGTGGCATTAGCGGGGGAGGCAAGCTCAAATTCAAACCTTGCCTGGTCGCTGACCGGGTTTGGTAATACAGTAATGGGCTTTGTTTTTGGATTTTGGGTGATGAAAGGCAATTCTTTGATGCTGAGAGGGGGAAGGGGCAGGAGGGTGAGGGCGCCTCCTTTCCTGAACAGGACGATATTCCAGTTGCCGGCATCTCCGGCACAACGGCCTTCGCCGGTAGCCACATACCCGCCATAGGAAGTGGGTTGCGCATCGTTGGCACTCGCAATTGTTGGGGCATAAACATATCCGGGTGCCCAGCCTATGGTATCGGATGAAATGAAATTTCCTTCGGGATCATAGGTCCTGACATTCATCATGTATTGCGAGCCAAACCCGTTCCGGCTCAGCAGGATGTTTCCATCCGGTTTTTTGGCAATGGTCGTGAACCCGCCATGTTGCTCTGTCCCGGATGTTTTTTCCCAGAGGGTCTTGCCATCTGCATCCAGTTTGGCAATATATTCTCTATTTTGATAATAACCCACCAGGAGAAAGGTCCCGTCGTCCTGCTCCAGGATATCCCCGCCGGCATCCCAGTAATTGTCGTCTCCGATCACCCTTGTCCACAGTGTATCGCCGGCTTCATTGAACCGGATCACATAGATATTGGTAATGTACCCCAGGGTGAGCGCATGCCCCCGGGTGCCGGCAAAGATATATCCGCCATCGGCTGTCCGGTGCACTTGGCCCACCTCATCGCGCCGGTCGCCGCCGTAAACTTTGGTCCACAGGCTGTCGCCCTGGGAATTGATCTTCATGAACCACAGGTCGCCCGACCCATCGTAACGGGTTAATTTCCCGGCAATGAAATAACCTCCGTCAGTTGAAGTGACAATGGAATGGCCTTCTTCATCGGTATCATATCCGTAGGTCTTTTCCCATTGCTTGTTGCCGTTCGCATCCGTTTTAACAATGTAAAGATCTTTCCCTCCGGCCCCGTAAGATTTGGTAAAGCCGGTGAGGATGTAGCCGTTGTCCGGGCAAATGGCTACGTCAAAAGCCCGGTCTTCGTTATTGCCGCCATAGTTTCGCGTCCAGAGGGTATCGCCGTTGATGTCGGTTTTGATCAACCGCATATTGTAGGTGCTGGATGTAAGGGATGTTCCCTGGTAACCTGCGATGATAAATCCATTATCAGCTGTTTCAAGCACGGCATGGCCCTCACCCCAGGTGGCATAGCCTTCGAGATTGTAATAGCCGTCGGTGTTTTTCGGAGGTTGCAGTTTCCAGACATACACGTCATGGAGCCGGTTAGCCTTGTAATCGTAGCCGGTCACATACAGGTAACCATCCTCGTCGGAGGTGATGGCATACGCAACATCCATGTCGATGGCAGGGCCCACGTAGCGCATCACCCAGAGGTCGCGGCCGGTGCGGTGGTCGAGGCTGATGGTGCCGGCCTCGGCGAGCAGGCCGCAGAAATAGCCGGCGACATGCACATTGGTGTCGGGCGTCTGGGTGATGGAGAATGCCATGTCGTAATCGCCGTACAAGCCTTCATAGAGGTAAAACCAGACCGGATTGCCCTGGAGGTCGATTTTCATAACGGCAGCATCCATGTCGGTATCAACCTGCCCGTCCCTGCCCCCTGCACGGCCGACTACGTAAATATGATCATCGATACCGTATAGAAGCTCGTAGCAGGTTTCTCCCCAGTATGGCTCAGGTCCGGGCCCGTCGACATTGCAGTTCCACTGGTAATTGCCGGATGCGTCCAAACACACCACCCCGATGTCTGAGTTGATGAGGCAACTGGCATAGATCCGGCCATCTTTGCCATAGACCACATCTGTGCCCCAACTTGCCCCGACATTAAAAGAGGGGTGTAAATATTTCCAGTTCAGTTGTCCATCAGGCGTAAGGCATACAAGGGCCAATTGTTTATCAGTCGATTCGGTCGTATATCCGCTTGCGTAGATATTTCCGTCGCCACCCAGTGCGATGGCAAGGGCCCGGTCATCGCACATACCATAAGAACAGCCACCGTCGAACCAGTAAATCCATTCCTGCTCCCCGCCCGCAGCATCAATCCCTGCTACAATAAAGTCATAATCAGCCACACCGGCTGCATATACCATTCCATTGTTCCCAAATACGACAGAGTTTGCATTGCTGAAATAGTCTCCTTCTTCATCATAAATATAATCCCACCTTAAACTACCGCCGGGAGAAATGCTGATGACCAAAAACTTGTCGAAGTCATTCGCGTTTTTGGTCATGCCGCAAATATAAATGTTGCCGTCGCTTCCCACCTGTATCTCTGCGACTTCCATGGTCTTATCCGGTTGACCTTCGTATGTATAAATCCACTCCTGTCCCCCTGATTTATTAAGTTTGATGACAATGATGTCATAATCAAGATCATCACTTTCGGTGCCGGCAATATAAATATAGCCGTCGGAGCCATACGTAATATCCTGGCCGATCTCACTGCGGCCATTGTTGTAGTTGTAATACCATTTGTGGTTCTGTCCAATGCCTGCCTCAATAAACAGGCCAATAATGATCAGGAGGATAAATGTTTTTTTCATAATATATTATTCAATAGGTTAATATGTTTCTCAATAATCTTTTTTAACTGTATCAGGCTTTTTGCATCAGCGGGAATGCTATTCCCGTCAGAAAGTCGTATTCCCTCCCCTGCCTTATCAGGGATCCTGGTAATATGTTCCACATTTACGAGGTGATCGGGGTGGATCCTGATAAAGCTGCTGTTTCCCAGTTGGCCTTCAATAATGTCAAGGCTAAGCGGCAGGATTATCGTCTGCCCGTTCTTCAGGTGCAGCCTGCATATGCGATCGTCTGCTTCGAAGCGGATCACCATATGGTCCTTCATAAGCAAATCCTGTTTCCCTGTATTGATTTTCATTACGAGCTACTTGTATCGTAAAGTTATGGCAAGGGGCATGCAAAAATGCAGGCAGTTGATTATCTGCCGGAGGGAAATGATTATTTGCCGGAATTGATCAATTATAGCTCCTCGAAGAGCCTGAAAAGGTCGTCTTTTTTGCGTGTCGACACAGGTACCTGCGATCCGTCGTCCATCACGATATGCCCGCCTTCCGACTTATCGTAGCGCAGCACATGCTCGAGGTTTACCAGGTGGGATTGGTGGGTTCTGAAAAAGCCTGCATTTTCAAGTACTTCAGCATAGTCTTTCAGGGGTTTTGAAACGGTCATCTTCCTGCCGTTGTCGAGGTGGAAATGGGTATAATTCACATCGGCTTCGCAGCGGATGATGCTGCCGATGTTGATGATATGGATGCTTTCGGCAGTTTTCAGGATGATCTTCCTGAGTTTTTCGAGGTTGGCAAGCAGGGCGTTGATCTTCATGGCCATTTGCTCCTGGCTGATGGATTCGGCGGCTTTTTCCACTGCCGTGATAAGGTCGGCGGCGATAACGGGCTTGAGGATGTAATCGAGGGCGCTGCACCTGAAGGCCCTGATGGCATATTCATCGTGGGCGGTGATGAAGATCACTTTAAAGCCAATTTTTTCAAATTTGTTCAACAGGTCGAAGCCATTGCCGTCGGGCAGGTTGATATCGAGAAACACGAGCCGGGGCTCCATTGTCCTGATCAGCTCAAAGGCCGAAGCCACATCCCCGGCCTCCGCGAGAACATCAACCTTTGTCGTTGTCAGTTTAAGGATCTCGCGAATGGTTTGCCGCGCATTGGGTTCATCATCTACAATAACTGCCGTGATCATAACAGAAAAATTATTCGTTTAACACCGGCAGGGAATATCGATCTCCACCCTCACCCCCTGTTCGCCCTGCATCAGCGTTTCCAGGTCGGTGATCTGCAGCCTGAATTTTCTTCTTCTCCCGCCCGATAGCATTTCCAGCCTTTCGCGGGTGATCGCCAGGGCCAGGCCCGGGTGTTTTTTCATGTCTTTCCCCTGCCGGGACTTCCGAAGCCCCAGCCCGTTGTCTTCCACCCTGATCCTGATCCTTCCCGCTTCCGGAAGGGTGTATACCACGCTTACCAGGCCATTTTCAGCTTTATTGCGCAGCCCGTGTTCGATGGCATTTTCCACGAATGGCTGGGCAAACATGGAAGGGATCATGACCATTTCTTCATCGATGGCCGGGTCAACCCTGATCATATAATCGAACTTTCCGGCAAAGCGCAGTTTCTGCAGCTCCAGGTAGGTGGTAAGCATGGAAACTTCTTTTCCGAAAAGGATAAAATCGCCCCTGCTGCTTTCCAGTGTCTGCCTGACCAGTTCGGCAAACCTGGCGAGAAAGTCGGCCGCCTTCACGGGTTCGCTGCGGTATATATAATTCTGGATGGCGATCATGGTATTGAAGATAAAATGGGGGTTCATCTGCGACCGCAGCAACTTTTGTTCCAGCTCTGCCGCTTTTTTCCTGGATTTTAACCTGCTCTGCACAAAAAACAGGTACAGCAGCAGCAATACGAGCAGCACCCCTCCTGCCATGGTGATCAATATGCGGTTACGGTTCAGGATCTTAAGCTTCTGCACCTCCGTTTGTTCGCTGAGCAGGGCAATTTGCTGCTCCCGCTTCTCCGATTCATATTTTTTCTCAAGTTCTGCAATGGCCTTATACTTTGCTGTATTGAAAATACTGTCTTTGAGCCGTGCATGTTCCTTAAAGTATTCAAGAGCCGGGCCTGATTCCCCGGCGGCCAGCGCAATATCCGAGAGGATGGCATGGGCCCGGCTTTCCAGTTCAACGGATCCCGACTCCCCGGCGAGGCCGAGCGCCCGTGCGGCATGTTCACGGGCTTTCGCCGGCATGCCTTTCAACAGATGGATCTCACTCATCCCCAGGAGTATTTCCGCCATCGTTGTCTGGTCGTTTTCCCCGGATGAAAGTTCCATGGCCTGTTCGTAATAGCGCAGCGCCCGCTCATGTTCCCCTTCTTCATGCCAGCTTTTTCCGATCAGCAAAAGGCATTCGTCATACTGGTGGTTGTAGTCGCTCTGCATATAATACAGCCTTGCCTTTTCATAGTATTCCCTGGCGGGGCCGTATTGCCCCTTGCGGGCGTATATGTAGCCGATACCCATGTTGCAGGCCGATTCCCTGACAGGGTCATTTATCGCGGCTGAGAGTTCCAGGGCACGGAAATAATAGCGAAGCGCGTTTTGGTGGTCATCCTGTTTGCTGTAAACGGCGCCGATATTCTGCAGGCAAACGGCAATCCTCTTGTCGTGGCCAAGATCTTCGAGAATCTTCATGGCATCAATATAGTATTGCAGGGCGGTAAAGAGGTATCCTTTTTCCTTGTATACATTGCCAAGGTTTACACGGCAGGCGGCGATCCATGATGAGTCGCCGCAGGAATAAGCGTATTCAAGGGCCTTTTCGTAGTGGAAGAGGGCTTCAGCCAGCTTTCCCTGGTTTTTCAGCACAATGCCAATTTCGCTGTATGATTCGGAAAGCAGGGCGGGGTCGTTCAGCTCCTGAGCGGTGGCCAGCGCCCTGTCAAAGCAGGCCAGGGCACTGTCGTAGGAGCTTCCAAAAAAATATTCAATCCCATACTCGAGGCATATCCGTGCCTGGTATCTTTTAAATACATCCATTGGGAATTCAGCAGGCGCCAGCCCTGCTTCAAGCAGGCTGTCGATATTTTGCACGACCAGTTCCCGTGCCAGGCCGAAATAGTGGAGCAGGGAGTCGGAAGGGCCATGCACGAAGCGGTATCCATCCCTGAAAAATTGTTCAATGACCGCAGTATCGCGGGTAAATCCGCCCTCCCCTTCTGGCTGTTGCCGGCTGTTTCGCTTAGCCTGAACAGGGCTTGCGGCCAACAGCGCAGCCAGCAGCAGTAAGGCGGGCATGCCTGTGAGGTTTTTCAGGATGCTGTACCGGCCGTATATGGCGGTCATTGTCCTGCAGCTTTATGGTTACCTGACCGGATAATAGATGATGGTCTCCCACTTTTGCGGGTCAGGCTCCTCTGAGGGGTCGGTAATATATACCTCCCAGGGGGCACCGGCAAATTCCATCTTAAGCACCATGATGTAGCGGTTGATGGCCTCGTGCGCCGCTCCGCTTTCTTCATAGGGCCCGGTATGGGAAGCCCTGACCACTTTGCCGCCCGGGCTCATCACCTGCATGATCTCTTTTTCCCCTTCCACGGCTTCCTGCAGGGGTACGCCCGCTTCAATCAGTATCATCCCTTCCGGGTCCCAGTTATAATAAATGGCATAGGGATGCCCGGCCGGTGTTCCGCCCTTGCGGACGGCATACAGATAAAGTTTCGGAAACCATGTTTCGAGGAAGATCCCGATGTCCGTTGCCTGAATGGAATCTTTTACAGACACGGCCGGCATGCTGCTTACTTCGGTCACTTCAATGCCAGGGTAATCGGGCAGCTTGCTGCACAATTCCTTCAGGTTATTGAGGCCGCGCTCATATTCGGCTCCCATGTCGGAGTCGATCATCAGCCCGTAATACCTGTACAGGGGATTGTAGCCCAGGTGCCCTTCGGCCGTCCAGGTAACCACCCAGTCGTCGCCTTCGGGTTCGAAGAACATGCCAACGGTTGTTTTACGGCTGAAACCCTTGATCCAGAGCTCCCAGATGATCTTTTCGCCGGGGATGATTTCGGTTATCTTCATCTCCCCTTCTCCCATCTTCTCGCCTTTCCATTTATGGACGGCCCCGACTTCGCACTTTCCGATATTCTCAAAAACGGCCGTTGAGTCCATGGCCGATGACCATGGCGACCAAAGGTCCCAGTTATTGAAGTCGCAGGCCATGGAAAAGATCATGTCCCTGTCGCCCTCAATCAGGGCCGAGCGTTGAACCTTGTATTGTCCCGGGAGGATATATGCCACCAGGATGAGGATAGCGATGATGATCACCAGCCAGATGATGATTTTTTTAAGGATTCTCATTTTTTTTTGGTTTTTGTGTACAACAAATATAACACAAAAGAGAGGCATTTATGCCGTTTTCAGGAATTATTTTTCATTTGCGCAGCCTGTTCATTCCCTCCATCACGGCCAGCCTGATGTTGTTATTATCCTTTTCGCCCGGACCAATGGTAATGAAAAGGTAACTGTTTTCGAAATAAGATGCAATGTGCTGTCCCTTGTTGTCATCCATATGGAATGAGCCTCTGTGCGAGTAGCTGTTGGAGTACCTGCTGCTGTTCATAAAGAAGTTCTGTGCGGCATGAAAGTTTTCCAGGCAGTTTTCTTCATCCGGATAATCGAGCACGATCACGGTTGTGCCGGGGTATACGGCTGCAGCTCCCGTGCCGTAGCCGAAAACATCGCGGTAATGGAAGCTGTAAACCGTTGACAGGCCCAGGTTTCCCATAAAGAATACGATCTTACTGTCATCCCCTTCAATGTTGTCGAGCACATCCATCAGTACGGGCCTGCCGGCTGTTTCCCTGATGCCGTCGGCTATACAACCTGCGATCTGCAGCGCATCCTCAGCGGCTTCAGGGGCATGGTACAGGTAGAGCATAAAGCGGCCTTTGATGAATTGCAGGAAGCCTTCGCCCTGCCGGCCTTCCTGCCCGATGTCCACGCTTCGCGCATTGGCGGTGGCGGTTACGGAAAAGATGCCCCATGCCCCTCCGGGGCTGCCCATGTCATAAATTTCCGTTTTTACGGGTATGGCTTCTTCCATGCCGGCCTCCAGGGCCAGCACTTCCTTAAAGCCGTATTCGTGGTAGAGGTCGGCGCCGCCGTTGATGAGGCTGAAGAGGTCGTCGCCGGCGTAGAGGCGCGGTTCGCCCGTCACTATAATGTCTGGGCAGGAAGCGGGGCTGATGACCGTATATACTGATTCCTGTGCCCGGAGGGGATGCAGCAGGCATGACCCGGCCATGATGGCTGTCATTATCGGGATTTTTATGTTTTTTGGCATTCTCATGTGTTTAACAGTCGTTTTATCCCCTGCCACCCGCAAAAGCCGTGCATCAAGGCATCAGGCTGCTCCGGCCTTACAGGCAGGCTACAGGGCAAGCTGTTTCTGTCAGGCGGTTTCGACCACCCGGATACCCTCCAGTTCGTATGAGCCGAGGCCCATTTCGGCGGCTTTCACATTGGTGAGCACCCCGGCGGGTTCCAGGTCGTTGTAGGTGGCGCCCAGGGCGTCCATGGCCACCAGGTTGGTTCCCGCAAAGACCTTGTTGAGGGTTTTTACCTCTCCCGGCCCGGAGGGTCCGTTTGTCAGGATGAAGGAGGTGGCGTCGCCGATGATGAGGTCGGGTTGCCTGAGCAGGTTGATATCGGCAATGCTTTGCGCCAGGAAGTCGGGGTCGTTTCTTTCGCCCGATCCCAGGTGGTAGAACACATTGGTTTTGCGGGTGCAGAAGCCCATTGAATTTTTGAGGGCTCCCGTATAGAAGGTGCCGGCATGATGCTTGGCAATAAAAACATTGATGAGCACATCCACCTGTTCGAGTTCCCTGATCACCTCCACTTCTTTCAGCGCCTTTGCCCCGTTGATGGCCGGGAGGAGTTTCCAGTCCTCTTCGTTGAACTCGGCAGGGAAAACATTGGATGCCACCTGGCTCACCTTTCCGAACA
>CAYOLA010000120.1:0-4939 GCA_964404735.1 uncultured Bacteroidales bacterium | reverse complement strand
CCCGGTCCCTTAACCGAAAGAAAACTTTCGCTACGGGCCCGGAACAAAAAAGCCGGTCACTGGCGTGACGGGCTTTTCTTTTGCGATCGCGGCAGGATTCGAACCTGCGACCGACAGCTTAGAAGGCTGTTGCTCTATCCAGCTGAGCTACGCGACCTTATCAGGCTGCAAAATTAGGAAATAATTCCTATCGGGCATTGGGTTAGAGGCTGAATTTTACAGGCAGGGCATAATGCGACAAAATATCTATATTTGCTGCAGTCTTGTGTTTTCGCTGTATATGCAAGGACTGCAGCAATATGATGATCGTACAGTTTTTGATCAACGGACTCGTCAATGGAAGCCTTATCGCCCTCACGGCACTGGGCTTTTCATTGGTATACAATACCATGCGTGTATTCCATATTGCCTATGCAGGGATATACCTCTGGGCCGGCTATATATTTTACTTTTTTAAGGTTGAGATGGCCTGGTCACTCGTTCCGTCTGCTTTGATGGCCATGCTGGCAGCTGCGTTGCTCTCACTGATCTGTGAACTTTTTCTGTACAGACCGCTGCAGAAGCGTGGACGCTCACATAACGCTTTGATGATAAGTTCAGTCGGCATGCTTATTCTGCTGGTCAGCCTGCTTGAAATGCTATTCGGCAATGCAGCCCTTTTTACCGGCTTTATGGTTAATGACCTTGTGCCATTAAAGATAAATCTTTCGGGATTACGGCAGATCAGCCTGTTGATAAGCCTTTCACTGGCGGCCCTCTTTTATCTATACCTGAAATATTCGGATGCGGGTATCAGCATCCGGGCCATGCGCGACAATGAAACGCTGAGCCGGCTTTACGGGGTGAAACCCGGGCAGGTCAAATTATTTCTGTATGCGCTCTCAGGCGTATTCGCGGCCGTGGCATCTTGCCTGTATACCCTGGATGTGGGCGTGAATCCACAGATGGGGATACCGGTTTTTATCAATGCTTTTGTCGCACTGGTCATTGGCGGGATCGGGCGTTTTGAAGGCCCGCTGCTTGGGGGGCTGTTGCTGGGGATTATGCAGGCATTGACCGAGTATGTTTTTGACAGCAGATGGGTCATGATGCTCACATTCATCCTGCTCATCATTTTTTTGTTATTCAAGCCACAGGGATTGATCCCCGAAAGGAGCAGAAGCTATTAAATGGGATATATCGCACACATACTTATACTGATCAACATCTACATTATTTTGTCGGTGGCAACAGGACTGATCACCGGGCTGTCGAGGATGATCTCACTCGGACAGGCGGCTTTTTTCGGTATCGGGGCCTATATTACGGCTTTATGTATCCTTACGCTTAATCTTTCACTGATCCCTTCCCTGGCACTGGTGATGATTGCCAATGCCCTGGTCAGCCTGTTACTCGCCCTGCCCGCGGTCAGGTTAAAAGGCGATTATTTTATACTGGCCACCCTTGCTTTCCAGTTCATCGTTTATGCCTTGCTGAACAATTTGATCACTGTTACAAACGGCAGCCTGGGTATTGGGGGGATCGGGCCGGTTGTATTATTTGGTATTGCCGATATCAAAGGCCCCTATGCTTTTTTTGCACTCAGCGGGCTAATGGCAGTTCTGGCGATATTTGTTTTCCACAGGCTTTATCATTCGAATTTCGGTTTGATGCTGAAGGCATTGCGTGAAGATGAAACCGCCCTGCAAACCATGGGGCGAAACACCGGCAGGTATAAAACCATGGCCTTTGTGATCTCCAGTGCCTTTATCGGATGGGCATCCTATATTTATGCAGGGTATATGACTTATATTTATCCGGGTGGTTTTCATCTTGAGGAATCGATATTCATCCTCATTGCAGTTCTCATTGGAGGGAGCGGAAACATCCGCGGGGCCGTGGCCGGTGCCGTTTTTGTTATACTGGTTCCCGAATTGCTCCGGTATACGGGTTTACCCGACAGCATTGCCTCACCCATGAAGCAGGTGTTTTTTGGCCTGCTGCTTATTTTGGTCATGCGCTTCAGGCCAAACGGATTGTTTGGTGAACTAAAACAGTAATATGCAGAGCCGGGTATTGGAAATAAGGGATATCAGCAAAAGCTTTGCACTCGGTTATTCGGGGCGCTCGGGGCGTTATTCCGTTGAACAAAAAAATGTGATCGATGGCCTTACAATGGATGTGAAACGGAATGAAGTTACTGCGCTTGTAGGTGGCAACGGTGCCGGAAAGACCAGCCTTTTCAACCTTATATCCGGCCTGCTTAAGCCCGACAGGGGCCGGGTATTGTTTTACGGAAATGATAAAACCCTGGATTGTATCCGGGCCAGACCATGGGAGGCAGCCCGTGCCGGGATCGGGCGGATGTTTCAGGGCGTCAGGATTTTCGGGCAGCTAAGTGTTATGGATCATTTGGTGATTCAGGCATGTACGCCTGCCTCGGCCCTGCCATTTCATTATTTCCTGATGCCGCATAAGAGTAAGAAGCTGACGCGCCGGATCAGGGAAAAGATCATGGACGAACTGGATCATTACCCTGAGGTTTCAGCCATGCTTGCTGATCCTGCCCGGCCTGTTTCTTCGCTCTCCTATGCACAGCAGCGAATACTCTCCCTTGCAGGTCTTGTGGCCGGACAATACTCACTTCTGTTACTTGACGAGCCGACTTCGGGGCTCAGCGCGGAGTCGTTCGACACCCTCTATGGGATGATTGAAAAGATGCAGCAGCAGGGGAGAAGCATATTCCTGATTGAACACAACATGCTTTTTATCAAAAATGCAGCCGCACACTGCCACTTTATGAGTGCCGGAAAGATATTATATTCGGGTCCCCCCGATGAAGTACTGGATCATGAAGAAGTGAAAAAAAGCTATTTGCTATGATGATACAGGTGAAAAATATTTATGCAGGTTATCATCGCAGTTATCCGGTGCTGAATGATATCAGTTTTGAGATGGATAAGGGCGCCAGGCTGGCTGTTTTGGGGAGAAACGGCGCCGGCAAGACTACCCTGGCCAATTCCCTTTTCGGGCTGGTACCTTTTCTGAAGGGGAACATCGTGTTTAATGGTATTAACATTCCCGGATTGCCAGCCGAAAGGGTTGCCGCCCTGGGTGTCGGGTATTTCATGCAGGGAGGGCCGGTCTTTCCCCAGCTCAGCGTGAGGGAGAACCTTTATATGGCATTGGGAAAAGCCGGGCGCGGGATGCTGCAGGATGTTTTTGAACATTTTCCGTTTCTCGGAGAGCAACGGCATCTGCAAATGCCGGCCGCTTCGCTGAGCGGAGGCGAGCGTACACAGCTTGCCCTGGCCATGGCCGTTGCAAGGCAACCGGGCCTGCTGGTACTTGATGAGCCGTTTGCCGGGCTTTCGCCGGCAAATGCCAGCATTATACTCAGTATCCTGGATGATTATCAGAAGAGCCGGAATGCCTCCCTTATGCTCATTGCGCAGGACCGCAAGCTTGCCCTGGACTTTTGCGACTGTCAATTACTGATCCGCGACGGGAAAGCCATATTTAAAAAATATTAAAAATAATTCTATATTGCAAACCAAATATAGATTTACCCATGGAAATATTTTGTCCACGATGTGCTTCAGCGTTTTTTGTCAGGGCGGGTTTTGTAAAGAAACGGCAGCGATACCGTTGTAAAACTTGTTGTTATCATTTCACGCTTGGTTCAAAAGGGGTTGCTCCCGATATAAAGCGACTGGCGGTTCATCTCTACCTTGAGGGGATGAGCTTCCGGATGATATCAAGCGTTACAGGTGTAAGCGATGTGGCAGTCGCCAAATGGATCCGGCCCCTGCGGGAAGTATTACAGCCATGGCGCAGGCGGCATGTTAAAGCCGCTGAAATACACAAACTGGAACATTTTTTCATTACAAAAGAAATGTTCAACAAATACGGATGGCTGTTGATTGGTATTGAGGAAAACGCCGACATCTGCCTGATGGGCTCCTCCGGGACTGGAAACTGCCGTTTGCACAGTGCTGAAAAGGAGCAGGGTAAATAATATCTAGCCGCTGTTTATCCTTTGTTCCCGGATATTCCATTCCATGCCGGGCTTTGCCGGATAAGCCCCTGCAAGACCAAGTAATAAGTAGATATACCTGGTTTGCTTTATTATGTTGATTTCTTTGTATCATTGCTCAACAATAAACCAAAGCACCATGTGCCCTTACATCCTGAAATGCCTGATCCCGGCCCTTCTGCTCACGGGCCTGCTCTTCTCATGCGAACAAACAGAAAAGAAAAAGAAAAGCGGGAAAACGCTTCCGGTACCCGAATATACCATCGGGGTAAATCTACCCCTGACGGGGAATGGCAGCTATTTTGCCGAAGAAGTGAAAAAGGGCCTGGACCTGTCGTTTGGCTTTGTCAACGACAGCTCACGCCGGATGTCGATAAAGGTATTGTACGAAGACAATATGATGAATCCGCGCGATGCAGTCGGCATCACAAAAAAATTCCTCGAAATTGAGAAAGTCGACCTGCTGATCATGGGCTATACGCCACTGATACAGGCCACCATCGGCCTGGTGAACGATCACAGGGTGCCTGCCCTGGTTACCCTTAGCAGCGTAGAGAATATCGCGGCTCCCTATGAATGGGTATTTCGTGATTTTGAGATGGAATCCAGGATGATGCCTATGATGGCTGAATATGCCTTCGACGAGTTGGGCTTGAGAAGTGGTTCCTGGCTGGTCGTGAACGATGATATGGGAAGGGATGTCGTACGCTATTTTTCCGAAACCTTTGAAGCACTGGGCGGCAATATGCTGGAAGGAGAAGTGTTCGAACCCACCGAAACCGATCTTCGCAATAAGGTCAGCAAGGTGCTGGCGCAGGATCCCGGCTTTATTATCGTGATTGGCCGTGGTTCGGCCCTGATCAACGCCTGCCGGCAGATCAGGGAACGCATGCCGGAACTGCCGCTGTTCAGCAATAATACGGT
>CAYOLA010000119.1:0-2235 GCA_964404735.1 uncultured Bacteroidales bacterium | reverse complement strand
AGTGGAGATGAAGGCATCGGAAGATGTGAAGAAAGTCCACGATGTGAAGGCCATGCTGGAAATGGCTGCCGATATGGAAACCTCAAGTGCCAACGATTATAACCTCTGGGCCAATGAATGCTCAAAAAATGCCGACTCGGTATCGAAGAAACTTTTTGAGGCACTGGTAGAGGACGAAGAAAGGCATTTCGACCAGTTCGACGTTGAGATGGAGAACCTGAAAAAATTCGGCGACAACTACCTGGCCCTGCAATCGATCGAAAGGAGCAAGAATATGGGTAACCAATAAACAGTCAGAACGGTTTATCATCACCATAAGAACCATCGAAGGGGGAAACGGCAATGGAATTGCCCGTTTTTGCCGCTTCCGGCCTTTATGGTATTTTTTAAATCACAATTATCCTGGCAGGCGCTGGCTGACATTCATTGACCGCCGCAGTGCAATAATCCAATGCACATGACCAGGCATTCACCACCGGATCAGCACGAACATTTTTTCGGTTTAAATTTGTCGCGCTATATCACTCAAGAAAATATTATGAGAAAAATTGCCAATATTGAACTCTCTTATTTAAGTTTCAGCGATTACCAGGAGCTGAAGCAGGCCATGATCGAATCATATCCCGGCATGCCCAATACATACTGGAAAGAGCACCATATCAGATCGTTGATTGACCGCTTTCCAGAGGGGCAGGTGGTTTTAAAAGTGAACGGGCTGATAGCCGGGTGTGCCTTATCGATCATTGTGGATTATGAGCAATTCAGCGACCAGCACACCTACAGGGAGATCACCGGCGATTATACCTTCAGGACACATACGGGCCAGGGGGATCTGCTATACGGCATCGACATCTTTATCAAACCTGAATTCAGGGGATTGCGACTGGGCAGGCGCCTGTACGACTACCGGAAGGAGTTGTGTGAACGCCTGAACCTGAAAGGGATCGCCTTCGGCGGAAGGATACCCAATTACCATAAGTACGCCGACAGGATGTCGCCGAAGGAATACATCGAACAGGTAAGGGAAAAGAAGATACAGGATCCCGTACTGAATTTCCAGATGTCGAACGATTTTCATCCTGCCAGGGTACTGAAAGGTTATCTTGAGGGCGATGAAGCATCGAATGAATTTGCCGTTCTGCTGAAATGGAACAACATTTATTATGAAAAGCCGGGCAAGCGGCCGGTAACGACCAAAAAAGTTGTGAGGATCGGCCTGATACAATGGCAGATGCGTCAATACAGGACCCTGGACGAACTGATGCAGCAGGCCGAGTATTTCATTGACGCAGTATCGGGGTACCGCAGCGACTTTGCCATGTTCCCCGAATTTTTCAATGCCCCGCTCATGGCCGAGAACAACCATATGTCGGAGCCGGAAGCCATCCGTGAGCTGGCCAGGCATACACCGGCCATTACCAGCCGTTTTTCGGAGATGGCGATATCATACAACATTAACATCATTACCGGCAGCATGCCTGAGGTCAGGGACCAGCAATTGTTCAATGTAGGTTTTGTCTGCAAAAGGGACGGAAAGATCGACAAATATGAGAAATTGCACATCACCCCTGATGAAACCCGTGTATGGGGTTTGCAGGGCGGTGAACAGTTGCGGGTTTTCGACACGGATTGCGGAAAGATCGGCGTTTTGATCTGTTACGATGCGGAATTCCCTGAACTTTCCCGTTTACTGGCCGATGAAGGCATGGATATCCTCTTTATCCCATTCCTTACCGACACCCAGAACGGTTATTCGAGGATCAGGAACTGTGCCCAGGCACGTGCCATCGAAAACGAGTGTTATGTGGCCATTGCCGGCTGCGTGGGCAATTTGCCCAATGTCCATAACATGGATATTCAATTTGCACAATCGATGGTGATGACACCCTGCGATTTTGCCTTTCCCACCAACGGCATCAAGGCTGAGGCCACCCCGAACACGGAAATGATCCTGATTGCGGATGTCGACATCGACCTGCTAAGGGAACTGAATCAGTTTGGAAGTGTCAGAAATCTGAGAGACAGAAGAAAAGATATCTACGAACTTCGCAGATATATTGACGGACAGCAATAATGCCGAAAACCATTCCCGGATGTATCGCCCCGCCCCCACTGCCACAAGGGTTCATAATATAATCAGTGCCTGAAACAAAACGAACCCGGGATGATGCCCACCCTGAAAGTATCCACCGGCATGCCATCGGGCCGGTAACGATAAACAAGACCGGGCTGCAC
>CAYOLA010000118.1:0-3973 GCA_964404735.1 uncultured Bacteroidales bacterium | reverse complement strand
GGGGGTGGAAACATATAACGCCTTTACGCGGCTGAACCAACAGACATGTGCCATCATTGCCCTTTACCAGGCCCCGGGATCGAATGCCGTTGAACTGGCAGAAGACATCAAAAATGAGATGAAAGAGATTTCATCCCGATTTCCCGAAGGGATCACATACGAAGTTTCACTCGACTCGACCGAGGCCATCACAGCCGGCATACGCGAGATCATTACCACCCTCTTTATTGCGTTGCTGCTGGTGATCCTTGTGGTGTTTATCTTTATCCAGGACTGGCGTGCCACGCTCATTCCCACCATTGCCATACCCGTGTCGCTGATCGGTGCATTCATTTTTTTTCCGCTTCTCGGTTTCAGCATCAATGTACTCTCATTACTCGGCCTGGTACTGGCCATCGGCATTGTTGTTGATGACGCCATTGTTGTGGTTGAGGCCGTACAGCTCAACATTGCCGCTGGCATGGACAGGAAAAAGGCCACCCTCGAAGCCATGCGAAAAGTAACGGCACCGGTCATTGCCACAACCCTTGTGCTCATTGCCGTTTTCATCCCTGTTGCCGGCATGGCAGGGATCACAGGAAGGCTTTACCAGCAGTTTGCCATCACCATTGCCGTATCTGTAAGCGTTTCGTCCATCAATGCGCTAACGCTCAGCCCTGCCCTCTGTTCCCTTCTGCTCAATAAACCAAAACCGTATAAAGGCCTTCCGGGTCGTTTCTTCAAAGCCTTTAACAAAGGCCTCGGCCGTGGCACCGATTCATACATGAGTTTTACTTCCATCATTACCAGAAAGATAAAACGCTCTGTGATATTCATCCTGATTATCAGCCTTACTGCCGGCCTCCTGATGAGGCTGGTGCCAAACGGCTTTATCCCGGAAGAAGACATGGGTTATCTTTTTGTGAATATGCAACTGCCTGATGCTGCCTCCCTCCAGCGATCCGACGAAATTGCCAGGAAAATCGAAACGCTTGTGATGGAACATCCGGAAGTAAAGTATATTACCAACGTGACTGGCTTCAGCCTGTTGTCGGGGGCCATGACCTCCAACCAGGGCTTCATGTTCATTACCCTGCAGAACTGGTCTGACCGAAAAACGACTGCCAGGGAATTTATCCAAAAACTGAATCGCGAACTGGCCATGAACATCAGCGAGGCGCAGGCATTTGCCTTTGGGCCGTCGGCCATCCCGGGCCTGGGTAAGGGCTCGGGGTTCAGCATCATGTTACAAGACCGCGGAGGCAATGACCCGGGTTACCTGGCCAATCATACTGCAGACTTCATCAGGTCAGCCAGTCAGAGGCCGGAGATCGAAAGTGCTTTCACAACATTCCAGGCCAATGTGCCGCAACGTTATATGAACATTGACAAAGAAAAGGCACTGAAACTGGGCATCAGCCTCAACGACCTGTATACCACCATCGGCGCATACATGGGCGGGGCCTATGTGAATGACTTTACCCGTTTCGGCCGGTTATATAAAACCTACATACAGGCTGAACCGCAATACAGGGTGGACGAAAAACAGATCAGTAATTTCTTTATTAAAAACAAAGACGGCAAGATGGTGCCACTTGGAACCTTTGTCACGATCGAGAATATTTCCGGCCCTGACTACACCACCCGCTTCAACCTTTTCAGGGCAATAGAGGTTACCGGCAACCCGGCAGCCGGTTATACTTCGGCAGAAGCATTATCGGCCCTGGAGGAGGTGGCAGCGGAAGTGCTGCCCGGCGATATGAGCTATGCCTGGAATGCCATGTCGTATCAGGAGAAAAAAGCCTCGGGTTCGCTGGGCATCATCATGCTATTTTCACTTGTGTTCGTATTTCTTATCCTGGCTGCCCAGTACGAAAGCTGGTCGCTTCCTTTCAGCATCCTGCTCGGCACCCCTTTTGCCATTTTCGGGGCACTGCTTTTCCTTTATGCTGCGCGGCTTTTCAGCCCCACATTTGAAAACAACATCTTTGCCCAGGTATCCTTTGTGATGCTGGTGGGCATGGCGGCCAAAAATGCCATTCTCATCGTGGAATATGCCAATGAAGAATTTAAAGGAGGGCTGAGCCTTTTCGAGGCAGCCGTAAAAGCAGCCAGGACCCGGTTCAGGCCTATCCTCATGACTGCCTTCTCTTTTATACTGGGAGTATTCCCGCTCATCATCGCCTCAGGCTCCGGGGCCGAAGCCCGCAAAGTCATGGGCATGGCCCTGATGGGAGGCATGGTCATCGCAACCCTGCTGGGGGTTTTCTTCTACCCCATGCTGTATGTCTTTATCGGCAAGATCGCCGGTTATGAAAAGAAACGGAAACCCAAAGAAACCAATGCCGACCGTGTGTAATCCATATGCCATGAAAAGACCGATCGTAATCATACTCATACTCCTGCTGGTCACCGGCCTGCCCGGATGCAAGGTAGGCCCTTCCTTCGAGCATCCCCGGATTGAAAGACCCGAAGCCTTCCGTTTTGCGCCGGGCACGCCCGACACCATCGTGAATCTTAAATGGTGGGAGATGTTTGACGACCCGGTGCTGGACACGCTGATAAGCATTGCCCTGAAACAGAATAAGGATCTGCTGCAGGCGGCAGCGCGCATTGAAGCTGCCAGGGCCAATGTCGGGGCAACACGCGCGGAAGCCTTCCCGCAGATCAATGTGTCGGCCGGAGCATCACGGGGCAATTACAGCGGGGTGAAAACACAGCCCGGCAATAACTTTTATGCTTTCCCGGAATTACTGTGGGAAATAGATTTCTGGGGCAAGTACCGGAGGGCGACGGAGGCGGCCCGTGCCGAACTGCTGTCGACCGGGTATGCTGCCCGCACCATACAAATGGAACTCATCGCCTCGGTGGCAGGCACCTACTTTCAGCTGCTCGACGACATCTCCAAATACGAGATATCACTTCAGACACTGGATGCAAGGCAAAAAAGTACCGGCATCATTCAATCCCGCTACGATCACGGCATCATCCCCGAGATCGACCTCAACCAGGCACAGATACAGGAAGCCATTGCGGCAGGTTCCGTACCCGTATACAAAAGGCTTTCAGCCATGGATGAGAGTACGCTCAGCTTGCTGCTGGGAAGGGCACCCGGCCCTGTCCTGACCGGCAAACCCCTTTACCGGCAAAATTTCCCGCCGGAGATCCCGGCAGGTCTTCCTTCCCAATTGCTGGAACGCCGACCCGACATATTACAGGCCCTTGCCGGATACATGCAGCAAAACGCCCTTATCGGGGTGGCCGTGGCAAACAGGTTTCCGGCCATCAGCCTCACAGGCTTACTGGGTGGCGCCAGCAACGAGCTCTCCGCATTCACCCAGGGAGGTTTTGCCTGGTCGGTGAGCGGAAGCCTGCTGGGCCCCGTCTTTCATTTCGGGAAGAACAAAAGACGCGTGGAACAGCAACGTTTCCTGGCCGAGGCAGCCAGATTGGAATATGAAGCCACCGTGATCCAGGCCTTTAAAGAAGTTGAAGATGCCCTGATCAATATTGAAACACTCAAAGAAGAACTCATTGCCCAGGAAAGCAGGATGAAAGCAGCCAAAAATGCCGAAATGCTGTCGATGGAACGATACGACAAAGGCGTGACCAGCTACCTGGAAGTGCTCGACTCGCAACGGCAGTCGTTCGATGCACAACTGGATCACAGCACCATCAGGCGGGAATTGCTGGTGGCATACATTGAGCTGTATAAAGCCCTCGGGGGCGGATGGGTTTCGGAAGAAGAGATGCAGGCCTCAGAAAAAGGCTTCAATCAATGAGCCGAAGGGTAAAGCATCCCTTTTCCGTTCTTTTTTTTCATGAATCCAATATAAATTTTTTGTGAAACAAAGAAATAACGCACATACAAGCACAAGCGGAAAACCGATCATCATCCTTTTTATTATTCTTTCCTGTACTTTCTGCAAGGATACCGATACCGATCTTATCCCCGCCCAAAAAGCCGGGATCATTTCCATCATGCAGGCGACAA
>CAYOLA010000117.1:0-19715 GCA_964404735.1 uncultured Bacteroidales bacterium | reverse complement strand
AAAGGAGATGCGGAAAACAATTATTGGTCTGCAAATACGTGCAAAAGCAGGGATGGATGAAAAGGAGATCGAAATCGCTAAACTTGTGGGTGAAGGTGGCCGGTTAACAGCCATATTCCAAAAAACAGTGAAGCCTGCGCGTAAAAATAAATCGTAAACCGATCAGATATTTTTATTATAAATTCCCCATCACATTCAAAATTTCACATACAGAAGACAGAATTTTATATAAAAAATGTTGCTGCTTGATGCAGCAACATTTTTTGCGACCCCGGCGGGATTCGAACCCACAACCTTCAGAACCGGAATCTGACATTCTATCCGTTGAACTACGGGGCCCGGATGCGCATTGTGAATCCGGCATTGTCGATTGCCAATGAGCAATGTGCGTGCAAAGTTAATCAATATCTTCAATAACTATCCCTAATATTCGCCGGGAAAAGCATAGCGGGATTGGATCAACAAAATTTAAAAACCAGCTGTAACCCAGAACCCGGCACACGGCATACGGAATAATTTTTCAAAAAATTATTCCGTACCTTTGCCGCATAAAATTGTTTAACAAAAAAACATTCCTTCCATGACAGAAAAGATCTTTGATAAAATCCAGCCGGGCGTTGTTACCGGCGATGATGTACAGGAAATATTCCGCATTGCAAAAGCCAATAGCTTTGCCCTTCCGGCAGTAAACGTGGTTGGCACCAACTCCATTAACGCCGTTATGGAAGCCGCCAAAGCCGTTAACTCACCCGTCATCATCCAATTCTCGAATGGCGGAGGTGCCTTTTACGCAGGCAAGGGCGCCTCAGGCATGGATGCTTCCATTGCCGGGACAATCTCGGGAGCCATGCATGTTCACCAGATGGCTGAATATTATGGTGTAGCCGTTATCCTTCATACCGACCATGCCGCACGCAAACTCCTCCCCTGGGTCGACGGCTTGCTCGATGCCGGAGAGGAATTCTTTGAAATGCACGGCAAACCGCTCTTTTCATCGCATATGCTTGATCTGTCGGAAGAGCCGCTCGAAGAAAACATCGCCACCTGCAAGGAATACCTGATCAGGATGGACAAGCTGGGGATGACGCTCGAAATAGAACTCGGGATCACCGGCGGCGAAGAAGACGGCGTGGACAATACCGGTATCGATAGTGCCAAGCTTTACACCCAACCCGAAGATGTGGCCTATGCATACGAACAGCTCCGCGAAATCAGCGAACGTTTCACCATCGCTGCTTCATTCGGCAACGTACACGGAGTTTACAAGCCCGGCAATGTGAAACTTGAACCCATCATCCTTCACAACTCACAAAAATTTGTAGAGGAGAAGTACGGCACAGGCCCCAATCCTTTGTTCTTCGTATTCCATGGAGGATCGGGTTCCCCACAGGAAAAAATCCGCGAAGCGATTTCCTACGGGGTGATCAAGATGAACATCGATACCGATACACAATGGGCTTTCTGGGATGGTGTCCGCAAATATGAAAAACAATACCGCGATTACCTCCAGGGCCAGATCGGCAATCCCGACGGGGAAGATGTCCCCAACAAGAAATATTACGACCCCCGCAGGTGGCTGCGCGAAGGCGAAGTCAGTATGGTGGAAAGGCTTAAAATTGCCTTTGAAGACCTGAACTGCATGGGAAGAAACTAAGCAGTCAACTGCCTGTTGAATAAAGGGTGGCTTCACAAACAGGAAGCCACCCTTTTTTAATTTATACCGTATCCGCCTGAACGGATTATCTCGACAAAGAACGGATCAGTTCCCTGGGATGGATGCTCAGCACGGGGATGGGTGAATGGTTCACCATTTGCTGTGCATAAGGCCCGAGCCAAAGATTGGCGGTTGTGCGCTCCTGCTCGGTCATGATGGAGATCAGGTTGGCATCAACTTTTTTTGCATATTCGATGGTATCATTGGTCAGGTTATCCGCATCGATCGCATCACGGATGCACTTCACGCCTTCTTCCTCGATATACTCAACGACCTGGTCCAAATAGGAATCAACCTGGTAGCGGATGGCCGAAACCTTCGTTGTGTAAAGGCCAAGAACATATATCTCAGCATCATGGATACGGGCCAGCTCTGTGGTAAATGGTACTTTTTGCCTGGTTTCGATGGTACTGTCGAGCGGGAGAAGGATCCTGCTCAACGGACGTTGGATATCAATCCCCCCCCGGATGGTAATGATGGGTTTTTCGGTAGCCGATACGATCTTGTTGGCATTGCTTCCGATCCAGAATTCCTCAAAACCGGAAGAGCCGTGCGTTCCCACAACGATCATGTCGGCTTTTATTTCTTCCGCTTCGTGGACAATCTCCTTATACACTTTTCCTTCCCGGACTTTGTAGCCCATTTTTCCCTTCCCGATCTCGGGGGTGAACTCTTTAATGAGTTCCTTAAAACGTTTGTCCACCTCCTGAAGCAGCACATCCTGGTCGCATTTAAAGATCTCTTTGGATTGATCGGGCATGTTTACCCAAACCATGTGAATATCCGCCCCGGCCTTTCCGGCAATGGAAACGGCATGCGCCAATGCATTAATGGAGCAGTCGAGGAAATCAATGGCAACAACTATCTTTTTCATGATCGTGATTATTGATTAATATCCGGAAACTTTATTTTATCCCTGATCACCCACGCAATGGGGTAATGTCTTTTTATCCTGCTGAGAAATCCCTCTGCTTCCATCCTGTTGCGAAAATCCCCCACCCTTACCTTAAAGCTGGGTGCCTGCCAGCTGAGGTAGACGGGAACGGTGGGGTATTTTTCGGAAAACTCCGACATCACTTCACGGGCCAGGCTGCTCGAACGCGTGCCCGAAACCTCATAGATCTGTATCCTGTAACCGTCGATGCCATGGTTGTCGGCATTGAGCAACATGGCCTGATTGGCTTCAATGTGTTTATGAAGAATGGTGTCAATAACAGGATCCTGAATGATCACCACTTTTCCCTCCCTGTCGGCCTGACTATATAAAGCCGTAAACTGCAGTCCGAAGAATAAACACCATATGATCGTAATACTGCGCATGCTTAATAAGTATTATGGGGTATCCGTTACCCTGACATTCAGTACCGGAACCGGACAGTTATTTACCAGTTGCCTGGCGAAGGCACCCAGGAAAACATTGGCCTGGGTAGTTTCCTGGTCGGTCATGATGGCCACCAGGTCAACCTTGTTCTCAAGGGCAAAGTCGATGGTATGCTGTGTGATGTTTTGCGTATTGAACTCATTAACAACAAAAGGCAGTTTTTCTTCCTGAAGATGGTCGCTGATTGTCTTCAGGTTTTTGTCCACCTGCCGCTTCAGCGAACCCAGGGATGAGGTATGCAGGGCATTCACGATAATTTCGGCATTAAAGGCAGCGGCAACTTTTGCGGCGGTATAAACTTTCCTCCCAGATTGCAGGGAGCTGTCGACCGGCAAAAGGATCTTTTTTATCTCGTTCCCAAAATCAAAATTCTGCCGGAGGGTGATCACCGGACAGGGGGCATGTGTAACAATACGGTATGCATTGCTGCCTATCCAGTATTCTTCAAAACCCGTTACTCCGTGCGTACCGGTAAAGATCAGTTCGGAACCCAATTGCTGCGCATATTTCGAAATCTCTTCGAAAACCTTTCCCTTGCTCAACTTATAACTGAGTTTTACGCCGCTGTGCTTTTTTTCAAATTTCTTTACGATTTCCTTAAAAAGCTGGCGCGATTCATGGCGCGACTCACCATCGCCCTTTTCAACCAGAAGTTCTGGCCCTGCATAATTATCAACCCAGATCATGTTGATATCAGCCTGAAAACGCCGGGCATAGAGCATTGCATACTCCAGGGCGTGAAATGCATTTTTCGAAAAGTCGATCGCTACCAGCAGGTTTTTCATCTTATTATTCTTTTTAGCGGTTCGATGGAACCTCCATGAAACCCATTGCAACATTCCTGCAACCGTGTCTGCCAACTCATGACGGCACCATTATTTCAAATCCATAAGAACATACGTCCTTGCTAAAATAATAAAATTACATAATTTAAACTAAATTAGCAAGGTATTTATTGCAAAGATAATTACCGGCCGCACACCAACACGATGATTTTTGTAGTTTTGCACCGCCCGGCATAAACCAGCATTGATGAACGAAAACCTTGATCCTGAAAGGAAACAGCTCAGTAAAGCGGAACTTGAGATTGAAAAAGTTCTGAGGCCTGCCGAATTCAGTGATTTTTCGGGGCAGGCCAAGGTAGTTGAAAACCTCAGTGTTTTTGTTGAGGCTGCCAAACAAAGGGATGAAGCCCTGGACCATGTACTCCTGCATGGCCCGCCGGGATTGGGAAAGACCACCCTTTCGCACATCATTGCCAACGAATTGGGTGTAAATGTGAAAATAACCTCCGGGCCGGTCATCGACAAGCCGGGCGATCTGGCCGGTTTGCTCACCAGCCTCGAAGAACGTGATGTGCTGTTCATTGATGAGATCCACCGGCTCAGCCCTGTGGTTGAGGAATACCTGTATGCGGCCATGGAAGACTTCAAAATCGATATCATGATCGAAACGGGCCCCAACGCCCGCAGTGTGCAGATATCCATCAATCCTTTTACCCTGATCGGCGCCACAACACGTTCAGGCTTGCTAACGGCTCCGCTCAGAAGCCGTTTCGGGATCAACCTCCGCCTGTCGTATTATGATTCCGACACCATTGAGAAGATCCTTAAACGCTCGGCTGGCATACTCAGGGTTCCCATCGAAGAGGATGCTGCCATTGAAATCTCGCGGCGAAGCCGCGGAACCCCCAGAATCGCAAACCTGCTGCTGCGCAGGGTGCGCGATTTTGCCCAGATCAAGGGAAGCGGGGTGATCGACCTGGATATTGCCCGGATAGCCTTAGCAGCGCTGAACGTTGATAAAAACGGCCTCGATGAAATGGATAATAAAATCCTGTTAACGATCATCGATAAGTTCGCCGGCGGACCGGTCGGCATCAATACCATTTCCACCGCCGTAGGCGAAGATGCCGGAACCATCGAAGAAGTTTATGAGCCTTTCCTTATTCAGGAAGGCTACCTGATGCGCACGCCGAGGGGACGCGAAGCCACCGATAATGCATATAAACACCTGGGAAAAACAAAAGGCGGTACCCAGCACGGGTTGTTTGAATAACAAAAATATGCCGGATATTCAGGAAAAAATGACGAGGCTCATCAGGGACAAAGCCGCGGCACTTGGATTTGATGCCTGCGGCATTGCGCCCGCCGGAAAGATGGATCGCGAAGCTGAAATACTCAAAAACTGGCTTTCCGCCAATATGCATGCATCCATGAAATATATGGAACGCCATGCCGAAAAACGAAACGACCCCGCCCTGCTCAGCCGGAGCGTCCGCTCGGTGGTCATGCTGGCCATGAACTACTTCCCTGCTGAGCAAGCTTTGCATGCAACAGCATTTCGTTTCTCAAAATATGCCTTCGGAAACGACTATCACACGGTGATAAAGAACAAACTAAAAATTTTACTCAGGGAGATAGAAAATGAAGCCGGGCCGGTCAGGGCAAAGCTTTTTACCGATACGGCCCCCGTATTTGAAAAAGCCTGGGCCGCCCGTTGCGGCCTTGGCTGGATCGGGAAAAATGCCTGTTTCATCAATAAGCGTCTGGGCTCATTTCTTTTTCTCGGCGGGATCATGCTCGACCTGGAACTTGTTTATGATCAGGCCGCCACAACAAATTATTGCGGAACATGTACCCGCTGTATGGAAGCCTGCCCGAACAAGGCCATCATCGCCCCCGGCATGATCGACGCCTCAAAATGCATCTCCTATCTAACCATCGAACACCGCGGCCCGTTTACAGGAAGCAATGACCGTTTACACAGCTGGGTGTTTGGTTGCGACATCTGCCAGGATGTATGTCCCTGGAACCGCTTTGCCAAGGCCCATTCAAATGATGAACTCAAGCCCCGCGAACGGTTTTTATCAATGGGCGACCATGACTGGCAATCACTTAACAGGGATACATTCAATGAACTTTTCAGCGGAACGGCTGTTGAAAGAACAGGCTACGATGGCCTCCGTAGAAATATCGGGCAGGTCATGCGCGAGAATAAGATGAAATGATGAAAGCCCCTGCTGGTTTTTACCATGGCAATCATTAAAGAATACCAAAAAAATAAAATCATATGGTACTAACACCTACAACACAAATCCCACTGGGTTTCAAAGCTCCCGATTTCAGATTACCGGACACCGTTTCCGAAAGGGAATATACCCTCAATGAGCTTGCTTCACACAAGGGAACCGTAATCATGTTTATCTGTAACCATTGTCCTTATGTAAAACATGTGATCGAGGGCGTTGTTACGCTTGCCGGGGATTACATTCCCAAAGGAATTTCATTTATTGCCATCAGCAGCAATGATGTTGAAAACTATCCTGACGACAGCCCCGTGAAGATGAAGGAAAACGCCATCCGGCTGGGTTTTCCCTTTCCCTACCTCTACGATGAAACACAGGACGTTGCCAGGGCTTACCATGCGGCCTGTACGCCTGACTTCAATATTTTCGACGGTGATCTTAAATGCGTATACCGTGGTCAGATGGATGATGCGCGCCCCGGAAACAAGCTGCCCGTAAATGGGAAAGACCTTCGTCAGGCACTGGATGCCCTGCTAGAAGGCAAACCGGTGCCGGAAGATCAGATACCCAGCGTTGGCTGCAATATCAAATGGAAGAACGATTAGAAAAAATCTCACTTCCGGTCCCCGGGAATATGCAATAACACCCGCTGATGCTATTTGCCAAAATGAACAAACTGATAAGCGAGTTGGAACATGATCACATCATTGAACTGGCCATGTGTCCATAAACGCGGCACATGCCCCGTATAGGTCTGGTTGCGGAGATTTGTCAAGGCGTTATTGGTACGGATGTGAAAGCGCCAGTTCCTGGCAAAGGAAAACATGATCCCCAGATTTAGCTGGAAAGTCATATTTGCAAAATCATCGGCATTGACATCCTCACCGTTTTTTTCTTCATAGCCTTTCATGAAAAATGCCAGCGAAGGGCCGGCCTCAATGGCAAACCATCCAATATGATACCGGTAAAACACCGGCAATTCAACATAATTCAACCGCAACAGATATGATTCATAATCCTGTTCAACCACATCGGCGCTTTTACGGCTTCCTTTCTGTACATAATAAAGTTCCATTTGCACGGAAGATTGCGTAGAAGGATAATAATTCACAAAAAAACCGGCCAGGGGTCCGACTTTGTTATATCCGGCGTATGTATCGCCGGCTACCTGGCTGGAAGCCATGCCGGCCATTGCCCCGCCATTGAATCTCTGACCATATCCCGAAAAGGCTGCAATGATCAGAATGATGATGAAAACAGATCGGTACATATTAATATTTTTTGTAAAAATACAAGAATCCCGGGAACCTTCAACACCTTCTTTTCCTGACAGCTTGTGAATCGCCGCCTGTCAGTCGCACCTTCGTGCTTTCCCCGCAGGGTCAGCCTCTTCACCAAACCATACCACGGCATAGTGACCATAAATGCCAACGCCCATGGCTTTCCATTTCAAACGTTTCCAAGAATAGCGGTTCAGGATCATGTTTTTATGACCGTGGCTCCCTTTCCAGCCTTCCAGTGCCAGCCTGGGCATCGACTCATTATTATAACCCGGCTCTGAATGATAAAATGCGATCTCATAACCATAACCCTCATAGGTAGTCAATTCCCCGGGCTTGTTCCATACGCAGCGGGCTTCACGATGGTCGTCGGTATAGCAGCATCCCGACCAGGGCCCGGAGCCAGACCAACTGTGCATATTACAGCGGCCCCTGTCGGGACGGTTGGTTTCCAGATCCCAGGCATGGGCTCCGGCAACCAAACACAATGACCCTGATAAAGGGATGGATGGCAGGCCATGTAAATTGCGGTAGCTGTTGATCTGAAGATACAGTTCATATTCTGTATCCGTTACACAGGCTTCCGGCAAGAAATCATCCTGCCCAATGGCAGCAATACCCACGAAAAACAACAAAAAACAAACAATCTTCATATACAACCACGGTTTTATAATTAACTCGGCGGGCAAAAAAAAATTGCAGCCTTTCACCGCTGTGGCATGCTTTCACCATGTGGTTTCCCGACAATATGCTACCTGCATGAGATTTACGATTTTGTTTTTTCCTAATTAATCTTATTTTTGTAAAGAACAATAAAACTGCATATTCTCATTTCTGAACAGCAGCCATAAGCAGGCAAATATTTACGACACATGGGAAATGAAAAATACAAGATACTGCTGGTTGACGATGAACCCGATGTGCTTGAGTTTTTAGGGTATAACCTGAAAAAAGAAGGCTACCAGGTTTTTTCCTCTTCCAACGGATCGGAGGCCATCCGGATGGCCGCGGAGGTAATCCCCCACCTGGTCATCCTCGATGTGATGATGCCCGGAATGGATGGAATAGAAACCTGCATGGAGATCAAAAAACTTCCCGACCTCCAGGATTCTATCGTGATTTTTCTCACGGCCCGCGGCGAAGACTATTCCCAGATCGCCGGATTTGAGGCTGGCGCAGACGATTATGTTACCAAGCCGATCAAACCCAAGATACTCACCAGCCGGGTAAAAGCACTTCTGCGCAGGTACAGGGAAAGCACCGCAGCAGATGATGTCCCGCAAATGGTATTTAACGAATTCTCCATCGACAGAGACCGTTATGCGGTAGTCAAAGACAAAAAAGACATCCTGCTCCCGAAAAAAGAGTTTGAATTATTACTACTGCTTACTTCAAAGCCAAACAAGGTGTTTTCAAGGGAAGAGATCTTTGCAAAGGTTTGGGGAAATGATGTGATCGTAGGCGACAGGACCATCGATGTCCACATTCGCAAGATCCGCGAAAAACTGGGAATACACAACATTAAAACCATAAAGGGTGTCGGATATAAATTTGAAGACTGAGCAATGCAAGAAGAAGGCGCAACTTAATAGATTAATCCATTTTTAGCGTAAGCGGGAAATGAAATACTCAGACCCCAAAAAACTGGCCCTCATAAATGCCTTGTTGGTTTCACTCTTCTTCCTGGGCATTTACCTTGCCGCTGCCGCTGTTTATCTCCAGGTCAGCATCCTTTTCCTGCTGGCCACAGCCGTTGTTTTGTTCATTTTCGTTTTTTTCCTGCTGAGCTATACCGTAAACAGGTTTATTTACAATAAGATCAAAGTGATTTACAAAACAATCCACAACTTCCAGGTGGGTATCGAAAAAAAAGCAGAACTCAGGGCCGGGAAATCACTGGAAGAAGTTAACAAGGAAGTATTTGAATGGGGGGAAAAACAGAATAAAGAGATCAGGAAACTGAAAGCCCTGGCGGCATACCGGCGCGAATTCCTCGGAAATGTATCGCATGAACTGAAAACGCCGATATTTAATATTCAGGGTTATGTGCTGACCCTGCTCGACGGAGGGCTTGATGACCCGAAGATCAATAAGGAATACCTGATCAGAACCGAAAAAAGCATTAACCGGATGATCGCAATTGTCGAAGACCTTGAAACCATCAGCCAGCTCGAGTCAGGTGTGCTCAAACTCGATTATGAAAACTACAATATTGTAAGCCTGGCTCAGGAGATCATTGAATTCCTCGAAATAAAAGCCGGCAAAAACAATATTTCGGTAGACCTGAACAAAACCTATGATAAACCCATCATGGTATTTGCCGACAAAAAGCGGATCAGGCAGGTGCTGATCAATCTTATCGATAATGCCATTAAATACTGCCGGAAAGAAGATTCTTTTGCAAAGATCTCTTTTTTCGATATGGATGAGAACATTTTGGTTGAAGTAAGTGATAACGGCATTGGCATCGACAAGGATAACATCCCGAGGATATTCGAGCGTTTTTACCGGACGGATAAAGGCAGGTCGCGCGAGCAGGGGGGCACCGGCCTTGGCCTGGCCATTGTCAAGCATATCATCGAGGCCCATGAACAGGCCATACAGGTCAGAAGCAGCATCGGTGTGGGAACTACCTTTGGTTTTACCTTAAAAAAAGCCGATCGGACCGGCTGAAAAGGGGTTGATCAGGATTACGTTTCCCTTTCCGTGGTATATAACACCAGATCGGCCATTGACCGGCGCGCGTCGGAAAGAGCAAATCCTTCGAGGATCGATAATGCCTTGCTTCTGTATTCCGTCATCTTCTTTTCTGCATAATCGATCCCTCCGCTGTCGGCAACCATTTTAACAAGCCCGGCTACCCTGTCGGGATCGGCACCGTGGTTCTTAACAGTGTTGATGATATGCCTGCGTTCAGACCTGCCGGATTGATGAAGAAGATAGATCAGAGGCAGGGTCATTTTTTTATCGCGGATATCGATGCCCGAAGGTTTTCCGGTCTTATTGATTTTCTGGTAATCGAAAAGGTCGTCCTTGATCTGGAAGGCCATGCCCACCTGTTCACCAAAAAGCCGCATGTTTTCGGTAAGCACGGCATCGCCCCCGCTTGCCGAATAAGCACCGCAGGCACAGCAGGAAGCAATCAGTGAGGCCGTCTTCTTACGGATGATCTCATAGTAAATGTCCTCTTCCACATCCATACGCCGGGCCTTTTCAATCTGCAACAGTTCTCCTTCACTCATCTCCCTTACAGCGTTGGAAACAATCTTGAGCAAACCAAAATCATCGTTATCAAGCGAAAGCAACAAACCTTTCGATAAAAGAAAATCACCAACCAGAACGGATATTTTGTTTTTCCACAATGCATTGATGGAAAAAAAGCCCCGGCGTTCGTTCGAATCATCAACCACATCATCATGTACCAGGGTGGCGGTGTGAAGGAGTTCCACCAGCGATGCCCCCCTGTAAGTCGACTCATTGACCCCGCCTGCAATGCCGGCCGAGAGGAAAACGAAAAGCGGACGCATTTGTTTGCCCTTTCGTGAAACAATATAACGGGTGATCCTGTCGAGCAGCGGGACATTGCTCTTCATCGAAGCCCTGAAATATTTTTCAAAAGCCTTGATGTGTTCTTTTACGGGCTCTTTTATCTGATCAAGTTTTGCCATGCAGAGCAAATCCCAAAAGTAGTAATAATTTGAATGCTAAAGGGTCATACATTGGCCCTCTTGTTTAACAAATACGCCTGAAAATAGTTTTGCCTCAGGCCTGGAGCCGAAATTAAATAGCATCCACCGGATCAATCTTTCAAAAACCGGAACAGGATAAATAATAAATTTTTTATACCTTTATCAAAATCAATAGCCATGAGTGGTTTTCTATTTCACGAAACAGTTTTTGGTCCTGTCATGAGCAGGAGGCTGGGGGTTTCACTGGGCATTAACCTCCTCCCCGTCGACTATAAGTATTGCACTTTCAACTGCATTTACTGTGAATGCGGGTGGACCAATACGGAAGAAAAAATCAAAAAAAAACTGCCTTCACGGGAAAAAATCCGCTCATTGCTGGATAAAAAGCTAGCTGCGCTCAGGGAAGATGAAAACACACCCGATGCCATTACCTTTGCCGGCAACGGCGAACCAACCATTCATCCCGAATTTCCCGAAATCATGGATGATACGATTGAATTGCGTAACAAATACTTTCCAACCGCACATATCACGGTCTTGTCAAATGCCAGTATGCTGCACCGCGAAAAGATCTTTAAGGCCTTACTTAAAACCGATAATAACATACAGAAACTGGATGCCGGCACGGAAAAACTCTTCCGGCAAATTAATCAGCCTTCCGGCAGCCTGAACCTTGATACCGTGGTTGGCCAATTATGCCGTTTCAACGGAAAGCTGATCATTCAATCCCTCTTTCTCAGGGCCAGCCATAAGGGTGAAAAGATCGACAACACCAGCCCGGAAGCGCTGGATGCCTGGCTTGAAAAGTTGCTGATGATCAACCCGCAGTATGTAATGATCTATCCCGTCGACCGGGAAACGCCTTTAAACAGCGTTGAAAAAATCTCTTTCGATGAATTGAACCGGATTGCGGCCATGGTAAACCAGGCAGGTATCAGGACCAAGGTTTTTGGATAAATACAAGATTTGAAAGTATGCTGAACTACCCCCCGAAAATATTAATGGCTTTTGGAGAAAGCATTGAAGGAAACGAAAAAATATACAATTGGATGCTCAAAAACGGTTACCCTGAACTGGCTGCCTTGTCAAGCGCCATCAGGGGAAGCGAAGAGGCCTTTAAATGGCTTTTAACAAACAAATTCCCTCACCTGGCCGCACTCGACGGGGCTATCGACGGCAATGCAGGGGCTTATGATTGGCTTATAAAGAACAAAATGGATTTCCTGATTATTTTTGCCGATGCCTGCAACAACAAGGAAGATGCACTGCAATGGCTGGCCGGCAACAACCTGAAGATTTTCATCCATCTGTCAAGGAAGATCAACAAGTTCAGGAGCAATCAAAAGTTCGACTATCACAAACTACATTTTTAGACAAAAGAGGGCTCCCGGTTTCAGGCATTTTCCCCCAGCAAAGCCTTAATATCCTTGTTATTGGCATTGATTATCCCCTTTTCTGTGATGATGCCGCTAATCAGGTTGGCGGGAGTGATATCGAATGCCGGATTGTAGGCACGTGATCCCGGCGAGCAAACCAATATTTCGTGCGGTACGCCATTCCGGTCGATGCCCTTCTGATAAAGCACTTCTTCTTCATCGCGTTCTTCAATAATGATCTCGCTGCCCGAACTGCATTCGGGGTCAATGGTATTTGAGGGGGCAGCCACATAGAAAGGAATATTGAATGTACGTGCCACGATGGCCTTTCCAAGGGTGCCGATCTTATTGGCAACATCGCCGTTGGCAGCGATGCGGTCGGCACCAACGATCATGAGATTGATCCTTTTCTGCGACATCAGGGAGGCTGTTGCATTATCGGAAATGATCACATGCGGTATCCCGGCCTGGTAAAGCTCCCAGGCAGTCAGCCTGGCACCCTGGCTGCGCGGACGTGTTTCATCCACATAAACAAAAATGTTTTTCCCGCTGCGATGGGCCTGGTAAACGGGTGATAGTGCCGTTCCATAATCGACAAAAGCCAGCCAGCCGGCATTGCAATGCGTACAGATGTTGTAATGATCCCTGATGAGTTCATTCCCGTGCTTGCCAATGTTTCTCGAATCCCTGGCATCTTCATCGGCGATTTCCTGGGCTTCGATCACAGCCCTTTCGGCCGATTGTTTTCCGGCCATGAACACGCGTTCTGTCGAATAAAAAAGATTTCTTGCCGTAGGCCTGGTCGATTCAATCTCATAGCGGGCATTATTTATGAAATCCTGCCGTCCGCTGCGCGGTGCCTGCAAAAAAGCCTGTGCCATTGCAAATCCGGCCGCAGCACCAATGGCTCCGGCCCCCCGTACCGTCATATTCCTGATTGCCTGGCAGGTTTCATGGTAATCATGCAAATCAACAATCCGGAAAAGAAAAGGCAGTTCGTTCTGGTCAATCATATAAACAGTGGCTCCTTCCATCCATACCGTCCTGTAATCCCTTCCGTTGACTTCCATGATCAGATCAAATAAAATTTCCCCCGGCAAAACAGAGATTTACCGCAAGTACCTATAATAAACAATAACAAATGGCCAAAAAATTCTATAATTTGCTTAAATGAAGCAATTCATTTACCGCAAACCAGGCCATGATGCCCATTCCCGTTTCCAGGCTGGATTCATCCACATCAAAACCGGCCGAATGCAGGTTGGCATCAAGTCCTTTTTCCGTATTGCGGGTACCCAGGCGAAAAAAGCACGCGGGCAACTCCTGTGCAAAATATGCAAAATCTTCTGCCGTCATCCGCATTTCAAGCGCCTTTACACGATCACTGCCCAGATAATCCGTTGCATAATTCCACGCCCTGGCAGTCAGGTTTTCATCATTGATAAGGGCAGGATAGCCCTGATTGATGATTATTTCACAGTCGCCCCCCATGCTTTTCGCAATCCCTTCGGCCAACTGCTTAATCTGTCTTTTAATTTCTTCACGCCAGCTTTCGTCAAATGTCCGGATGATCCCTTCCAGGCAAACTTCATCAGGGATGATATTGGTTTTACCGTTGGCGTAGATCTTCCCGAAAGAGATAACGGTAGGCATGGTTGGCAATGCCTTCCGGCTCACGATCTGCTGCATGGCAACAACGATATGTGATGCGATGAGCACGGGATCAATAACCCTGTCGGGAATGGCGGCATGCCCTCCTTTCCCTTTTACCGTGATGAACACCTCATCGGTTGAAGCCATATACCGGCCCGGCCTCATACCGATGCAGCCTGCCTCCAGTTCGGGAAAGACATGCTGGCCGAAGATGACCGCCGGTGCAGGGTCTTTAAGCACCCCTTCGGCTATCATCACTTTAGCCCCGCCGGGGTAATTCTCTTCCGAAGGCTGAAAGATCAGTTTAATGGTCCCTGTGAACTCTTCCCGCAGGCCGTTTAGTATCCTGGCAGCGCCCAGCAGGCAGGCCATATGCACATCATGGCCACAGGCATGCATCACACCTGCATTCAACGAACGGTAATCAACTTCGTTTTTTTCCTGTATGGGCAGGGCATCCATATCGGCCCTGAGCGCCACCACGGCTGATCCGGGGTCAAGACCCCTGATCTCCGCCACCAATCCGGTAACGGCTATCTTATCACGAAATGGAATGCCATACGCTTTCAGGCCGGATGCCAGGTATGCCGCCGTTTCAAACTCTTTGAACGACAACTCCGGATGCTGATGCAGGTAACGCCTGTGCATGATTATATCCGGCAGGTATTCGGCAGCCAATGACTTAATCCGGTCTTTCAGCCTCTCCATAGATCAAAGATACAAAAGAATCAGGCTTTCGGGCCAATCATTTTGGCGGGGTCAACCCATTCATCAAAATCTTTTTCACTGACCAGGCCCAGCGAAAGTGCCGATTCTTTCAGCGTGATCCCCTCAGCATGTGCTTTTTTTGCAATGGCGGCGGCCTTCTCATAACCAATATGGGTATTAAGGGCAGTGACAAGCATGAGGGAGTTCTCAAGGTTTTTCTTAATAAAAGCGTGATTGGGCTCGATCCCTGCCGCGCAGTTGTTATTGAAAGAAACACAAGCCTCACCCAGCAGGCGGGCAGCCATCAGCAGGTTAAAGACCATGACCGGCTTAAAAACATTCAGCTGAAAATGGCCCTGCATCCCGCCGGCAGTAATGGCGGCATCATTGCCGATCACTTGGGCGCACACCATGGTAAGCGCTTCGGCCTGTGTGGGATTGACTTTCCCGGGCATGATAGACGAACCCGGTTCATTCGATGGAAAAATGATCTCACCTATGCCGCAACGCGGGCCCGAAGCCAGCATCCTCAGGTTGTTTGCAATGTGCATCAGGCTTACGGCAAGGGTTTTTAGTGCCCCGGAGGTTTCAACCATGGCATCGTGGGCCGACAATGATTCGAATTTATTCAGGGCCGTAACGAAAGGATAAGCGGTCAGTTCAGCTATTTTATCAGCCACCAGCTTATCATAACCCTTCGGGGTATTCAGGCCCGTGCCGACGGCAGTGCCACCAAGCGCCAGTTCCAGCATATGGGGAAGGGTATTTTTCAGGGCTGCAAGGCCATGGTCAAGCTGGGATACATAACCCGAAAACTCCTGACCGAGTGTCAGCGGCGTGGCATCCATCAGGTGGGTGCGGCCGGTCTTTACAACATCTTTAAAAGCTTCGGCCTTTTCTGCCAGCGTATGGCGCAATCGTTCAATACCGGGAATGGTTGTTTCAACGATCATGGCATAGGAAGCAATGTGCATGGCTGTGGGAAAGGTGTCGTTCGACGATTGCGACTTATTCACATCGTCATTGGGATGGATCACCTTTTTACTGTCCCCGAGGCTGCCCCCGTTAAGAACATGAGCACGATTGGCGATCACCTCGTTCATATTCATATTCGACTGCGTACCCGATCCGGTTTGCCAGATCACGAGCGGGAAATGTTCATCGAGCTTCCCTGCAAGGATCTCGTCGCAAACTTTTGCGATCAGTTCCTTTTTATCTTCAGGCAATACGCTCAGTTCATAATTTGCCATTGCGGCCGCCTTCTTCAGGTAAGCAAATGCCCTAATGATCTCAACAGGCATCGACCCTTCCGGTCCGATTTTGAAGTTGTCTTTCGAACGTTGTGTCTGGGCTCCCCAGTAACTGTCGGCAGGAACCTCCACATTACCCATGGTGTCTTTTTCAATACGGTATTTCATTGCTCTAAGGTTTAAATAGTGGTTGATATTGTAAACGGGTTAATGATTAAAATCTTTATTGTTCGCTGGTCAGAGCAGGGATCCAATGGTCTCTGCCGGGTCGCCGATCACCGCCCTGGGTCCCTTTATGATGATGGGGCGCCTGATCAGTCTGGGATTCTCAGCCAGTATCCTGACCCATTCCTCATCGGTGAAATTCCTTCCCTTTAATTCCCTCCTGTACATTTCTTCCTGTGTACGGATGATCTCAGCAGGCTTTTTGTTCAGGCGTACCAGGATATCGTTCAATTCCTCCACACCAAGCGGAGTTTTCATGTATTCGATTATTTCAGGATCGAGACCGTGATCCTTCAGATACTGCAGGCCGGCACGTGATTTACGGCATCCTGGGTTGTGATAGATCTTAAACATATACTGATTCTAAGAGGTTTCTCCACGATTGAACTTTCCTTCAACAAGCACCATAACCTGAATTGCTACGGTTTTCCCTTTTGCCCGGATTCCATCAGGAAAGCCTTGATGAACGCATTCAGGTCTCCATCCATGACTGCCTGAACATTTCCTGTTTCATGACCTGTGCGAAGGTCTTTCACCATTTTATAAGGATGCATTACATAGGAGCGTATCTGCGATCCCCACTCTATTTTTTTCTTGTTGCCTTCTATTTCGGCCTGTGCTTCCTTTTGTTTTCTCAGTTCAATTTCATAAAGCTGCGATTTAAGCATCCGCAAGGCCTTTTCACGGTTTTGCAACTGAGAGCGTGTTTCCTGGCATTCGATGACCAGGCCCGAGGGTTCGTGCCGGAGGCGAACGGCTGTTTCCAGCTTATTGACGTTCTGTCCGCCAGGGCCGCTCGAACGAAAAGTATCCCAGCTGATATCAGCAGGGTTAATCTCAATTTTTATATTATCATCAACCACCGGATAAACATAAACGGATGCAAAGGAAGTATGGCGCCTGTTGGCCGAGTCGAAAGGCGACAGACGCACCAGGCGGTGAACCCCATTTTCGGCTTTCAGGTAACCAAAAGCAAAATCGCCTTCAAACTCCAGCGACACCGATTTGATGCCGGCTACTTCCCCTTCACTCAGCTCCAGTTCCTTTACCTTATAATTATTCCGCTCGCCCCAGCGGTGATACATGCGCATCAGCATCTCGGCCCAGTCCTGGCTTTCTGTTCCCCCTGCGCCGGCATTGATCTGCAGAATGGCGCTCAGCTTGTCCTCCTCATCACTGAGCATATTCATAAACTCAATTTCCTCAAGCAAAGTAAGGGTATGCCGGTATTGTTTTTCCAGATCCTTTTCGCTTCCCTCCCCTTCAAGAAAAAAACCATGGATCACCTGCAGATCCTCAAAGGAATCTTTAAGTTTCCGGAAAGATTCTGTCCAGAACCTGACCGCCTTGATCTCTTTCATTAATTCCTCTGCCTTCCTGGGATCGTTCCAGAAAGCCGGGTCACGTGTAAGCGATTCCTTTTCTTCAATGAGGGCATGCTTCCTGTCGATGTCAAAGATACCCCCTCAGGGCCTCAAGCCTCTTTTCCATTGCAATGATCTCTTCCTGTAAAACCATGTTGATTTGTTTTTCGCAAAGATAGAAAAAAGAAGGCTGCCCGTACATAAGCCGCCGTTTAAAACGGCAGGCTTTCGTGAGGCAGCCTTCTCATAAATAAGCCGGTAAAACCGGCATTGATAAATTATTAATTCCTGGGCTTGGGATCCGGGCCGTAAACCTTATTCACATTCATTGATTTCAGCGGTGCCTTGTCGGTTACCAGTACATTATCGATAAACCAACCACGGAAACCATTATAAAGGTTATCAATGGTCCTGAATTCGAATTTGATTTGAATATCGGCTCCTGCAAACGGGGTCATGTCATATTCGGCCAGTGTCCACACGGGAGCAACATTGAATCCGCCGGAAGTAAAAGGCAAAGAGGCCCTGTCGTCGAGAATGGGGTCGCTGTATGGGTTCAGCCTTCCCAGTGAAGTTTCAACCGAAGTGGCCACATCAATCACAAATACTTCCATGATATCAAAGCCATCTTCATTCGGATTCACACTTTCGATCTCGAACCACGACCAAAATGAGAGTGAGGCCTGATTGAGGCCTTCCAGGCTGATGAGCGGGGAGATAAGCGTACCCATGTTGGAGAACTGACCGGTACCACCCGACCACTGCTCCTGTCCTTCGGAGGGAGTCCCGATGAAACTACCCGTAGATTCTTCACCATACCATGCACAATGATTCCCGGCATAAGCAGTGGGGATATATCCGCCGCTGTTATCATTGGGAGCCAGTTTCACATACTGGTTGGTAACATTGGCATTCATGATGGTGGCATTTTGCTGAAGGTGCCAGAATCCTTCCCATTCCCATCCGTTCTTGGCCTCAAAGCCTTCGGTAAAAATGGTGTTGCCCGGGACATTCTGGTTTACCAGATTAACATTGTTTACCACCAGGGCATTCTGACCGATGGGCACACTGTGTTTTACGTCAACAAAATTTTCCTTGATCGCTTTGATCTTAAAGGCAGGAATGGCGTTTCCGGTAACAGTCGATTCAAGCGGAACTGCGCCAATGGCATATTTCCCGCTGGCATCGGTCATGCCTGAAGCAAAATACCCGTTCGTCAGTGACTCATCTTCGGCACTGATGGCAACCAGGGCATTTGCCATGGGATTCCCGCTGGCATCCAGCACCACACCGCAAATGGCCCCTACGGGAGTGGTAATGCTGTTATCAACCGGCATAAAGGCAACAAAAACTTCCTGAAGGTTGACATTGCCAACCACGACATTACCGGCAACCTGGTTCTGGTAACCATCCTTACTAACGGTCAGATTGTAAGTGCCGGGAGCGATGCCGGTTACCAAATAATTACCTGAGGCATCGGTAGTAACCTGTGCAACCTGTGCACCGGACTGATCCGTTACAACGATCAGGGCGCCGGCCATCTGAGTGAAGTTCACGGCATCCTGGCTGTAACCGGCAATTTTGTATTCACCGCCCGGAGGAGTGGGCGTGTTGTTGTTGTCATCATTGTCTTTTTTACAGGCAGCGACAACCAGCGCCATGCTTATCATAAGCAGGGCGAAGAATCTGAAGTTTTTCATAATGTTTTTTAATTTTAGCTTAATTAGTTAAAGATGTTGAAGGATCAGGGGGCTTTCAAATCCCCTTGATATTGCGAAATTATAGATTTTATTCTTTGCAGCAATACTTTCAGGTTCCGATAATTTCTCCTTTTTCTCAGCAATAAGTTTTTTCAGGACCTTAAGGTATTCTTGCTCATCGATATCCTCCAGTGCATTTTGTATGGCCGGCCCGGAAATTTTTTTTGCCCTGAGGGCAGCGATGATCTTATTTCTTCCCCACTTTTTCATCCTGAACTTTCCGCCAGCAAATGCCCTGGCAAAACGTTCCTCATTCAGAAAGTTTTCCTCTTCAAGCTTTTTGATGA
>CAYOLA010000116.1:0-8353 GCA_964404735.1 uncultured Bacteroidales bacterium | reverse complement strand
GAGGCAGACCTCAGTTGCCACCGGCGACGGAATCAGGGCTGCCATGGCCATCAAAGACAGGATCAGCAAGGAATGAGAGTAATCAGTAAGACTGAATCGAATAAGATCGCTTCGGTATATGTTGCCGGTAACAGCGAAGGTAAACTGATCGAATTTGTTGAATCGGTACAGCCACCGTTTAATGTCGGCAAAAAATGGGTGATCATCGTGTCAACGCTGTTTGGCTGCCCGGTCGACTGCAGTTTTTGCGATGCGGGTGGCAGTTACCGGGGCAGGCTGAGCGCGGAAGAGATCTTTTTCCAGATCGATTATCTTGTTCGGCAGCGGTTTCCTTCCGGAAAACCGGAAACAGAAAAATTTAAGGTACAGTTTGCCAGGATGGGAGAACCGTCATTCAATCCTGCCGTGCTGGAAGTACTGGAGCGATTCCCCGGGAAATACCCGGTAGCCAACTTTGTGCCCTCCCTTTCGTCGGTGGCACCCCATGGTACGGATCACTTTTTTGAACGTTTGCTGCAAATAAAGAAGGATATCTATGATCATTCTTTCCAGTTGCAGTTTTCATTGCACAGCACCGATATGACCCAACGCGACGAACTCATCCCGGTCAGGAAATGGGATTTTGAACAGATCGCTGCCTACGGCGGGCGTTTCTATTCGGAAGGCGGCAAAAAGCTGAGCCTGAATTTTGCCCTTTCGAAAAACTACCACCTCGACCCTTCCGTATTGCTGAAATTCTTCGATCCCCGTATGTTCCTGATCAAGATTACACCTGTGAATCCTACCATTAAGGCGACCCTTAACGGGATTGAATCATTGATCGTTCCGGGCGTTAAAGGCCCTGCTGTTGCGGATGAACTGAAGCTGGCAGGCTATGAGGTGATCGTAAGCGTGGGCGAATGGGAAGAAAACCGTATCGGCAGCAACTGCGGACAGTATATCAGGGCGATCGAACGCAACGGCAGTGTGCCTGCCGGCAGTTATTCCTGTAAGCTCGAAAACATTTAGGGATTATTCCGGGCTTTGTCCCTTATCCCCCGATTCCCCGGCCCGGGGGCGCTTTTTCCTGGTTAGAAAGCGGTCGTATAGCAATAACATGATGACAGTGGCAAAGCCGATCCCTGAAAACAGCATCCATATGTTCGAAGGATGATAGCTTGCCCACAGAAAGTCGGTTAGCTCGCCCGGGTTCATATTCATCAGGCCGGCGGCCCTGTTAAAGTATTCGTTTTTCGAAAAATGCTCTGATACCGGCGGTACGTCAAGGCCCCTTGAACTTATTTCCAGCGAAAGGAGGTAATATTTATCGCTTATCCTTGTGTAAACATCCCCTGACAATATCCCGGCCAGGAAGTTCCCGCCCGCCAGCGGAAGATAATAGGTGCCCATGTACATGGCCAGTTTGTCTTTCGGGGCGATCCGGCCGATATATTCCAGTATACGCGGTGAACTGGCCATCTCCCCGAATGCAAAGATGAGAATGGAGAGGAAGAGGTAAAAGCCGTTCTGGGTGATAAACCAGAGGGCAATGCCGACGGAGCTGATGAAAAAGCCCGTAATGATGGTGTTTACGGGTTTGTATTTCATAATGAGGGATGAAACGAGCACCTGAAAAATTACGATGTAAAGCGCATCGATATTTACGATCATTTCTGGATTGATGGTGCCCTCGCCTGTGCTGATGAAGTTGGCCAGCCATGGCCAGATCCCCGACAGCCACTGGTAAATGGCAGCCGTATTTACCCATTGCTCAATAAATACCGGGAGGGTAAAGAACAACTGGTTGTACATGGTCCAGAATCCGGTAATGATCACCAGGAAGATGACCAGCCTGGTATCGGACAGGGCTTTCCCGAGGTTTCGGAGAATCTCGCGGATGATCCTTCCGAGCGGTTCCCTCCGTTTTTCCCTTGGGGGCTCTTTGTAAAAAAATAAAAGTAATAACAGGTTCAGAAAGATCGCTGCCGACGACATCCAGAAAGCATATTTCCAGTCGAGTTCCCTTAATTTCGAACCAACCACGGGGCCGATGAAAGCCCCGATATTCACGATCATATAAAAGATGCCAAATCCCAGCGATGCTGTTTTCTCTGTGGTGGTCTTTGTAATGGTGGCGGTGATCACCGGTTTGAAAAGCCCGGCACCGAGCGCCACGTAAAGGAAGGCAAGGAACATGGAAGCATAGGTGGTTACATAGGCCATCATCAGGTAGCCGCTTCCCAGGATAAGATATGAAATTATGAGGATCCGCTTGTATCCGAACTTGTCGGCTATGGCACCGGTGATGGTCGGTAAAATATACAGTATGCCGACCACCGTCCCCATGAGCAGGCCTTTTTGTCCCTGCGTGAAGCCCAGTGCTCCTTCATCCTTCGAGCCCGTAAAATAGAGGGCCAGTAAAATGAAAATGCCATACCAGGCCCAGCGTTCGAATAACTCCATGATATTCGCCGTCCAGAAAGTGGCGGGAAAGCCGAAGCGTTTTTTCAGGGTCTTTGCCATTCGCTTATTGTTTTTGCAAAGAAACAAAAATCATTCAAGTTCCTGCTCAGGAACGCCTTGATCGATTAAATGACAGATTAAAATAAAATTCACCTGGCTGAACCCGTTTTGCATAAGGATCAATAATTCAGGTAATGCTGCACTTTTCTGAACATGGGATCATAACCAACCACTTTCCTGAGCGTGTCGGCACAACTGATGCTGCCGTTCCTGTCACGGTAATTGAAAATTGCCTTTACGGTTTCATAGTCCAGGTAGGGATGCTTCAGCAGCGTTTTGAATTCCGCTTCGTTCACATTCATTTTCATGATCAGGCCGGTATCGGCCTTTACATGCTCTTTGATCTTCTCATAGCGCAAGCTGTCCATTCCGTAAACTTCAAGCAGTTGTTCAGGAGAAAAAAAACCGCCCAGGATTTCCCGGTATTTCAGGATGCGGGCTGCAAATACCGGCCCGATCCCGTTGAGTTTGATGAGTTGTGTAGTGTCTGCAGTGTTTATCTCTATCATCAGGGGGATTTGTCCCGCGGCGGCTTTTCTTTCCTGGTAACGCGGCTTTGTATATGCCGGTTTTTCCTGTTTTGGCGATTTAGCCGTATCAATTCGTATTTCTTCCATCCTGAGCCTTTCGTTGAACTGCCGCACTTCTTCAGCGAATGCGGGTAATCCGGTCTTCTCTGTTCTGATGAATTGCGGGAGCAGGGCATTGGCGCTCTCTGCCACGACAATAAGCATGATCAATGCAATTATTCCGCGTCTCTCGGCATAATTAAATGCCAGAAATGCTTTTAACTGTTCCAACGGCAGATGCGTTTTTTTCATTTTGGCCGGGCTTGTATTTATTAATACCCAAAATGCCGGAACGTCACCTTTTTTTTATTAACAATTTGAATAAGCAGCCTGAAAACCCGGCCGGGGCAATGCAAGGCGTAAGCTGTTAATCCGGGTTCAGGGCGTGGCCGAAAAGGAAGAAAAGTCGATCAGGCCAAGGCCGTTCAGGAATACGATGGCAATGGCTATGGGGGCTACAAAACGGATAATGGTCATGAAAGTGCTGAAGAGGCGTCCTTTGAATAGTCCGCCGTTGGTGATCTCATCCCTGACATTGCGTTTTCCGAGGAACCACCCGGTAAAGACAGCGATGATCAATGCGCCCAGGGGCAGGATGATGTTGGCTGCCAGGTAATCGAAGATGGAGAAAAGGTTCTTGCCGAACAGCCCGAGATTGTCGAGGGGCCCCTGCGAAAGGGTGCAGAAAATCCCCAGCATATAGATGAGCGTTGCAGATACGATGGTGGCTTTCTTCCGGCTCAGCTTCAGTTCTTCCGACACATAGGCCACTACGATCTCGAGTATGCTGATGGTTGAGGTGAGGGCGGCGATGGCCAGCAGGATAAAAAAGATGATGGCCCAGAAATTTCCGCCTGGCATCGACTGGAATATGTTTGGCAGTGTGATGAATATCAGTGCCGGCCCCTCGTCGGGTTTGATGCCAAAGGCAAAAACTGCCGGAAAGATGGCAATGCCGGCCAGTATGGCAATGATCGTATCGGCTGCCGTGATGGCATAGGCCGATTGTGTGAGGTTATCTTTCCTGCTTACATATGAACCGTAGGTGATCAGCACGCCCATGCCGATGCTGAGCGAAAAAGCGGCCTGACCCAGGGCCTCCAGTATCACGTTGGCGTTGATTTTGGAAAAATCAGGGTTGAACAGGAACTTCAGCCCCTCACCGGCACCCGGCAGGCTGATGGAGCGTATACAGATGATGATGATCAGTACAAAAAGAAGGGGCATCAGTATTTTGGTATACTTTTCAATGCCTTTTTTTATCCCCCTGAATACGATAAAGGCGGTCATGAACATGAATACCCCCTGCCACACAACGGGCATCATCCCGCCCCGCTGAAAGCTGCTGAACATGTTTTCGAGCTCCGGAGTCGATTTCCCGCTGAAACCGTTCAAAGTTGCCTGCAAAAGGTACTCAAGCGTCCAGCCGGCGATGGTTGAATAATAGGCCAGGATCATGAAGGCGGCGCCCACGCAAACCAGCCCGAAAAGGTACCATGGCTGCCCGGGCTTCAGCAGCTTGAATGATCCGAAGGCATTCCTTTGGGCGCGCCGGCCGATCAGCAGCTCCGACAACATAATGGGCAAGCCGATGGCAATGATGAACAATACATAGATGATAAGGAAGGCGGCACCACCGTTCTCGCCGGCTACGTAAGGAAATCTCCAGATATTTCCCAGTCCGATGGCCGAACCGGCCGCTGCCGCGATGATGCCAATCCGTGAACCGAAATTGTCTCTTTTGTTTGCGTCAGGATTGGCCATTTGCTTCGCTGTTGATTATCGACATGCAATATTACAAAAGAAATCATAATTCCCGGCAGGGACATATTCCGGGAAACAGAAGTTAATGGCTGCCATTGATCTGCTTTCCCGAAATCCCTGACGGGAAGGATCCGTTTCAGCGGTAGCGTTTGATCTCTCCCGATTTCAGCCTTTTCATGTAGGAAATAAGGTCGCGGCGCACTTCCGGTGCCAGCAGCAGCAAGCCGGCAATGTTCGGGAATGCCATGCACAGGATCATCATGTCCGAGAAGTCGGTTACGGCGGCCATATCCGATGATGCACCCACCACGATGCAAAACAGGAAGAATAACTGGAAGATGATATTGGTGACTTTTCGTGTTCCGAAAACCTTTTGCCCGAATCCTCCCAGCAAATAATCGAAACCTTTCAGCCCATAGTACGACCAGGATATCAGGGTTGAAAAGGCAAAGAGCGTAACGGCCGCCAGCAGCAGGTAAGGGAACCAGGAGAATACCGATCCGAAGGCCGCGGAGGTCAGCTGTACGCCGGTAAGGCCGGAGTGGTCGTCCCAGTGGCCGCTGAAGATGATCACCAGGGCGGTCATGGTACAGATGATCACCGTGTCGATGAACGGTTCGAGCAGGGCAACGATCCCTTCGCTGACAGGCTCGTTGGTTTTTGCCGTTGAGTGGGCGATGGAGGCACTGCCGATGCCCGCCTCGTTGGAGAATGCTCCCCGCTGGAAGCCATAGATCAGCACACCGATAAAGCCTCCCTTCATCGCTTCGGGCGAGAATGCACCGTCGAAGATCAGTTGAAAGGCAGTGCCGGCGTAGTTGATGTTCATGGCAATGATGATCAGGGCGGTGCCCACATAGAGTATGGCCATCAGGGGGACGATCCTGGCCGTTACTTTGGCAATGCTGCGGATGCCGCCGATGATCACCAGTCCGACGAAAAGGGCAAGTACGGCTCCGTACCAGGCGCCGAAGTCGGCGATGCCCGGGAAGAAGGTTTCCGAAAGTTTGAAAGCCTGGTTGGACTGGAACATGTTGCCGCCTCCCACCGATCCGCCGATCACCATCACCGAGAAGAGAAAGGCCAGTATGATGCCGAGCCAACCAAGGTTCTTCTTTTTCAGGCCATACTTCAGGTAGTACATGGCGCCGCCGGATACTTCCCCTTTTTCGTTTATTTTCCTGTATTTGACGCCGAGTGTGCATTCCACGAATTTGGACGACATGCCGATCAGCCCGGCCAGGATCATCCAGAAGGTGGCCCCCGGCCCGCCGATGGTGATGCCGATGGCTACCCCGGCAATGTTGCCAAGGCCTACCGTAGCGGAGAGCGCGGTGGTGAGCGCCTGGAAATGCGATACTTCCCCATGGTCGGAGGGATGGTCGTAGCGGCCACGTACAAGCCCGATGGCATGTCGAAATCCGCGTATGCTGATAAAACGCATGAATACGGTAAAGAACAAGCCACCAAAGATCAGCCACAGCACGATGAGCTTCAGGGGCGCCGTAACCGGTTCGCCGGTGGTATCAACCACAGCCTCGCCCTCTTTGTCGTACAACTGGTCGTCGTAGATCCCCGCCCAGGAAAAGGGATCCCAGAAAAGGATATCCACCAGTACATCCACCATGGGCGTAAAGGCTTGGTTGATACGGTGGCTCAGGGTGTAAGCCTCTTCCGTATGCAGGCTTGTGTCGGAGGGTGGCGGGTTTTCTGCCCGGCAGAGAAAGACCATCATGATCATTGCAGCTGCAAGCATGATTGCAGGAAGCAAGCCCCTCCGGTGCCATGCCCCTTTCATCGCCCCTTGCTTTGGTTTTTCAATTCCTTCATCTTGTCAAAATAGCTTTTCGTTTCACGCACGATCACTCCCGACAGGAGGATAAGGGCGATAAGGTTCGGGATGGTCATAAAGGTGATCACCATATCGACGAAATGCCAGACCAGTTCGATGCTGAAGACCGATCCCAAAAACACGAAGATGGCATAGAGATAGCTGTAGGGTTTGATATATTTTTCGCCCAGCAGGTAATTGGCTGCACGGGAACCGTAATATGACCAGCTTATCACCGTTGAAAAGGCAAACAGGAGCAGTCCCAGCGTAACAATATGGAGGGCCCACGCATGCAGGCCGATCTGTTCGAGCCCGGTGCTCATGCCAACAAGCGTCATGCCCACGCCCATGATGTTTTCCTGCCAGGCTCCGGTCACAATGATGACCAGGGCCGTAAGGGTGCAGATGATGAGTGTGTCTATCAGCGGTTCCAGGGAGGCTACCAGGCCTTCCCGTGCCGGGTATTCGGTACGTGCGGCAGCATGGGCTATGGGGGCGGAGCCCTGCCCGGCCTCGTTGGAGAACAGGCCGCGCCTGATCCCCCAGGTCATGGCCAGGAAAAGCCCTCCGAGTATGCCGGCTTCCTTCGCATATTCTCCATGGAAAGCATCGTAAAAGATCAGCCGGAAGGCCCCGGGTATCTCGGCATGCATGATAACCAGTACCGTTACGGCCGCAATAAAATACATGATGGCCATAAAGGGAACAAGAAAGGAGGTGACCTCGGCAATGCGCCTGATGCCTCCGACGATAACCAGCAGCACGAGTCCTGTGATCACCAGCCCCGACAACCATACTTCAATATTGTAGCTTGACAACAAGGCATCGGTAATGGAATTGGCCTGTGCCATGTTCCCGGTACCCAGTGAACAAAGGATGGTGGCAATGGCGAAGATCACCGCAAGCACTTTGGCGCCTTTGCCGAGTTTGCTTTTGAGCCCGTGCTCCATGTAATACATCGGACCGCCGGATACGGTACCGTCAGAATTAAATCTCCTGAACTTGTGCGACAGGGTACACTCGGCATATTTGAGTATCATGCCAAGAAAACCCGTTACCCACATCCAGAAGATGGCCCCGGGCCCTCCAAAATAGATGGCCAACGAAACCCCGACAATATTTCCTGTTCCAACGGTTGCCGATAGCGCAGTGGTCAGGGCCTTGAAATGGTTCACATCGCCCTTGTCGCCCTTTTTGTCGTATTTGCCTGCCACAATCCTGATGGAATGGAAGAGCCTGGTAACATTCAGGAATTTGAGCCTGATGATGAAATATATGCCGGTGGGTACCAGCATGGCCAGCACGGCATAACTGCCGATGTAATTATTATAGGACTGGATTACTTCGTCGATCGACTGGAGTATCGGATGCATAGTTTTGGCTTAGGTGCAGCTAAAATAAAAAATCCTGTTCAGTCTGTGAATTACTAATATGGCTTAACTGCAGTAAAGAACGGTTCTAAATAATTTTCCTGAATTGATGAAGATGTCAGGGCTGTTTTAAGATCTGATATCCGATGGAACAGTCGAGGCAGCGTTTTTGGTCGCACATGACTTTCTTCAGTTGCAGCAGGCCTTGCGATTCGAGGCTGTTGGAGGCTTTAATGCCGGCTTGTTGCCATCTCCGGGTTATGGCGTTGTTTTCCGGGGGAAGTGATTCAAGAAACCCAACGGCCCGGTTCAGAAAG
>CAYOLA010000115.1:0-17956 GCA_964404735.1 uncultured Bacteroidales bacterium | reverse complement strand
AAGATACCACGGGACACCCATTTTGCAAAGTAAAAAATTATATGATTCTGATTACCATACAGATGCGTGTTTTGCTAAAAACCCAATCCGGAAAACAGGAGATTAAAAGGCTGCCCTACGGCGGCCTTTTTTTATTTCAGCAGCCCCCCTTGCCAGGCAATATTATAATTGGTGCCGGGTGCCGGTTCATACCCAAACCAGGCCTTTATATGCCTTGTAAAACGGGCTTATCCTGCCTTAAGCATTGGATTTGATCATATTTTCATGGAATGATTCCCCATTAATTAATAATTTAGCAAGCTAAAACCAGCCCCGGAAGGGGCCATTGCCCATGGATGCATTTTTAAAATTCATACTGGTACTTATCCTGATCTGGTTCGGGTTTACCTTGTTCATCAGGTATATTTTCCCCCGGCTGCTGCTGTACTGGATCAAACGCAAACAGAAAAAAATGATGGAACAGATGGGCCTTGACCCCGACAAGATGAATGACAGGAAGAAGAAGGAAGGGGAAGTGAACATCACCCCGAAAGCCGGAAAAACGAAAAAGGGGTCAACCGATGAACTGGGCGAATACGTTGATTTTGAAGAAGTGGATGATTAGCCCCCTGTCCGGGAACGAAAGAAAAGCATCATGCATAAACCAGATAAATACGCCATAAACCCTACCTTCTGAACCCGATAAAATATGGAAAAGCACGATTTAAAAAAGTATATCCCCCATGCAGCAGCCATCCTGCTGTTTGTCCTGATCAGCCTCATCTATTTCTCCCCTGCCGGTGAAGGCAAAAAGCTTAAGCAGGGCGATATCGAGCGTTTCAAGGGCATGTCGAAAGAGATCACCGACTACCGGAAGATGACCGGGGAGGAACCCCTGTGGACCCGCAGCATGTTCTCGGGCATGCCGGCCTATTTCATATCCGTTGAATACAGCGGCAACCTCTTCAGGACGGTTAACAAAGTCCTGCAACTGGGCCTGCCGCATCCGGCCAACCAACTGTTCCTTTACTTTCTGGGCTTCTTCATCCTCATGCTTGTGCTGCGGATCAACCCATGGCTGGCAATCGTCGGCTCGCTGGCTTTCGCCTTCTCATCTTATTTCTTCATCATCATCGAGGCGGGGCACAACTCAAAGGCACTGGCCATCTCCTACATGGCCCCGGTACTGGCCGGCATTATCCTTGCCTTCAGGGGCAGGTACCTGACCGGGGGATTGCTCACGGCATTTTTCCTCTCACTTGAGATCGCTGCCAACCACTTTCAGATCACCTATTACCTCATGCTCATGATCGTTATTTACGGCATCTATGAGCTTGTTGCCACCATCCGCGAAAAACGCTGGACCAACTTCCTGAAGGCTTCCGGCAGCCTGCTCATCGCTGCCGTGCTGGCCCTGGGCGTGAACGCAACCAGCCTGCTCATCTCTTACGACCATACCCCTTACACCACCAGGGGGAAGTCGGAACTTACTTTTAACCAGGAAAACAAGACCTCGGGGCTCGACAGGGATTATGTTACGGCATGGAGCTATGGCGTTAGCGAAACCATGACACTGGCCATCCCCCGCTTTATGGGCGGAGCCTCTTACGGGCAATTGGGTGAGAACTCCAGGCTCTACGATGCCCTTACCAAAAACGGTTTCCGCAAACAGGATGCCCTCAGCATACTCAAACAGGTACCGCTTTACTGGGGACAACAACCTTTCACCTCCGGGCCAGTATATGCCGGGGCCATCATCTTCTTCCTCTTTATCTTCGGCCTTTTCATCGTGAAAGGAAAGCTCAGGTGGTGGCTGCTCACCGTCACCGTTTTGGCCATTATGCTGGCATGGGGGAAGAACATGATGTGGTTTACCAACCTCTTCCTCGACTATTTCCCTGCCTATAACAAGTTCAGGGCCGTTTCGATGACACTGGTCATCGCTGACCTGGCCATGCCGGTGCTGGCCATGCTGGCCCTGGCAAAAGTTTTCGGCAAAGAAACCGACAGGGCCCCGCTGATGAAAGGCCTGAAGTATTCCACAGCCATTATTGGCGGCATCTTTCTGCTTCTGCTGCTGGTGCCGCAATGGTTCTTCAACTTCTCAGGCAATGCCGATGCAGACTTTACACGTCAGCTGGCCGATATCAGCCGGGAATACTTCCGCAGCAACGCCCAGGCATCGGATTTTGCTTCGGCGCTGGCAGGCGACAGGGTCAGGATATTACGGCTCGACACCCTTCGTTCGCTTCTTTTTATCCTGCTTTCTGCCGGCCTTATATGGTTCTACCTGAAAGGAAAGATCAAAAAAGCCGGCATTGTTATCGCCGGCATCGGCATCCTTGTGCTGGCCGACATGTGGCCCATCAACAAAAACTATCTCAACAACGAAAACTTTGAAAGGAGCCGTCTGGTCGACAATCCATATCAGCCCAGCGAGGCCGACAATGAGATCATGCGCGACCGCGAGCCGGGCTTCCGCGTGCTGAACCTCACGGTAAGCCCCTTCAACGATGCCAGCACCTCCTTTTTCCACCATTCGGTTGGCGGGTATCACGGTGCCAAACTCAAACGCTACCAGGAAATCATCGAATACCATATTGAGCCCGAGATGCGGCGCCTGATCAATGTATTGAGAGACGGATCCACACCTGAAAGGCTGGAGATGATCCTGGGTGAGTCGCCCGTGCTGAATATGCTCAACACCAAATACTTTGTCATTATGGGCAAGCAGGGCCCCATCCTGTACGTGAACCCGCACCGGCCGGGGCCGGCCTGGTTCGCAGAAGCATTCGAATTCGTTGCCGGTGCCGATGAAGAGATCAGCCGGCTGGGCGAGATCGACCCGCTCAGAAAGGCCATCATCGACATCCGTTACGAAGCGGAATTGCAAGGAAAAGACTTTATGCATGATACCCTCGGGCATATCGCCTTAACAGACTACAAGCCCAACCATATGACATATACCAGCCGGGCATCATCGGAACAACTGGCCATCTTCTCCGAAATATATTACCCTGCCGGGTGGAAAGCCTGTATCGACGGTAAACCGGCCGGGCACTTCCGCGCCAACTATGTCCTCCGCGCCATGGTGGTGCCGGCGGGCGAACATACCATCGAATTCAAATTTGAACCGGAAATATTCCATACAGGCGAAACGCTCAGCCTCATATTCAGCATCATCCTGCTGAGCCTCATATTGCTTTACATCATTATCGAATTACGAAAACACATATAATGTAGCCCTGCGATACAATGCTGCCAAGATGAAACGGGTTCTCATACTTACCTATTACTGGCCGCCCGCGGGAGGCCCCGGCGTGCAACGCTGGCTGAAGTTCGTAAAGAACCTGCCGGCCCTCGGATGGGAACCTTATGTGCTCACGGTAAGGAAAGGTACCTATTCGGCTACCGATGAACAACTGAAGGCCGAAGTACCCGGAAATATCCATGTTTATAAAACAAAAAGCCGTGATCCCTTTCGCCTTTACAACCTGCTCAAGGGGAAAAAGGACCGTTCTGTGCCGGTGGCCCTGATAAACATCGACAGGAATCGTTCACTGATCGATCGACTGGCCATGTATATCCGTTCCAACTTTTTCATCCCCGACGCCCGCAAAGGCTGGATCCCTTTTGCCGTTAAGGAAGCCCTCGGGATCATACGGGATCATGACATCGATCTGCTGGTTAGCACAGGGCCACCGCACAGCACCCACCTGGCCGGACTAAAGATCATGAAGAAGTGCGGAATTGCATGGCTGGCCGACCTGCGGGATCCCTGGACCAGCGTATACTATAACGACATGCTTCCGCGAACCGCCCGGACCCGGCGCATCGACAAGGGTTACGAAGACCAGGTGCTGACGCATGCCGGTGCGGTGACAGTGGTGAGCCGCGGCATGAAGGAGGAATTCATGGATCGCAACCCGCATGTGGAAGTGGTATTGAACGGCTTCGACCCTGACGATATGCCACCGGCCGTACAGGATGCCCCGGCAGAAAAGTTCAGGCTTACCTATACGGGCAACTTCAAACCCAACCAGCATGTACCTGTCCTATGGGATGCCATCATTGAATTACTGAAGGAAGACACGGCCTTTGCCGCCGAATTCAGCCTTCGTTTCGTGGGCAATGCCGACGACCGGATAGCCGAATACTTTGATGCGCGCGGCATGCGCCATCACCTCGAGCTGACAGGCTATGTGCCGCACAGCCAAGCCACTGCCGCATTGACGGATTCAGCCCTGCTGCTCTTCGTGGTACCCGCTTCGCGCAACAACAAACTGATCATCACCGGCAAGCTTTTCGAATACCTTGCATCAGGCAGGCCGATCCTTTCAGTGGGCCCCACCGGTGGCGATGCAGCGGCCGTGCTCAGGGACACCGGCCGCGACGAAATGATCGGTTACAACGATAAAGAACAGATGAAACAATGCCTGCTGCGGCATTACCATGAATGGAAACAAAGGGGCGGCAAGCCTGTCAGGATGGAAAACAGCAGGCTGCAGAAGTATTCACGACAGGCATCTGCGCAAAAGATGGCCGGCATCATGCATGAACTTATCCAAAGCAAGAATGTATAGCGACATCTCAAAATATAAAAAGAACAGCCGCTTTTACAAGCCGAAATCCCTGCTCCTGACAGTTAAAAGTTTCGAGTTGGAAAAGATCCGCAAACGCTACCTCGAATCAAGGAAAAACAAGAGCGGCAGGGTGGGCAGCGTTGAGCGCAGGGATGCTGCAAAAGGCGGGCTTGTCCTGGTCGACATCGAAGACGGCTATATCAGCGGGCATGAAGTGATCAGCTTTTTGACCGAACCCAGGGGCATCGATGTGTGCAGCGACGTTGTTGCCGTTTCTTCGGAAAATGCCATCCATATCATCCGTCGCGATGGCACCGAGCGTATCGACAACCCCTGGTTCAGCTACATTCATACACTCTGCTTCAACAGGCGCCACGAACCCGACCGCCTGCTGGTGTCCTCATCGGGCTTCGACTGCCTCTTTGAGTACGAACTCGAAAACTACACCAAAACCTGGGAATGGTATGCCTGGGAGCACGGATTTCAGCAGGGACTCGACCCGCTGACCGGAAAGGAACTGTACCTGACCCGCAATGTCCTTGAGGCAAGCGAATTCAGGAAGGCCGGGAAAGAATACCTCCTGATCAGCGACCCCGAAAAGAAAACCCTCCCGACGGCGCAGCGGGCAGCATTTATCAATTCGGTGGTGTATGACCAGTTGAAACCCGGAAAACTGCTGGCCACCTTTTTTCACGACGGAGCCGTTTACCGCATCGACATGCAAAGCGGAAAGAGCGAAATGATCATCGGGGGGATGAGCAGCCCGCATGGCGGCAGAAACTACCGCGATGGATACATGGCAACCGATACCGCAGGCGGAAGGATCTGCTTCAGCAAAAGCAACGGGATCTCCTTCAGGAACCTGCCCGGAAAGCCCAAAGGGCTGTCGGAACTGGAATGGCTGCAGAACTCCGTTCCACTCAACGACTGTATCATCACCATCGACGCCAACCGGAATTCATTCGTGATCATCGACCCTGCCAGACGGCTTTACGACATGGTCACCTACGATCCCAACTGGGCCATACAGGACATGGCCGAAGCAGGGAGCATGGAAACAAGGGAACTGGTAAAAAGCATCCGCGACAGCCTATAGAATCCAGCGGATCAACTCAAAGGCCTCGGCAAACTCAGTGCCTGCCTGCATGCCGCGCACCCTGGCCAGGCTTTCAAAGAATTCTTTTGATTTGTATGCCCTGATCTCCTGTGAATGATAGGCGGAAATGGCTTCCCACTTTGTTTCAAGCTCGGCAGGACTGATCCCTGCATGGAAATTTGACCTGAAATGCAGGCTGTTCCAGGGCAGCTCATAACCCAGCAGGCTGGAGTGCTTGAAAGCACGCAGGCCTTCGTTGTAGATCACGCGGTGGTCCTGGTGGATGTCGTCGGAATTTGGCATCACCACAATGTCAGGCTGAACACGCCTGTTGATCCCGACCATCGTCTCCAGGATGTCCTGCCGGCAACTGTTAAACATGCGCACAGGAAAATCAAAGGTAAAGATGTTGCTTTTGGCAATGCCCAGTATGGCAGCCGCAGCCTGTAACTCCCTGAAGAGCGTGTCTTCGGCAAAGCCGTCAGGCAAAGACTTTATGCATGGCGAAAAAGCTGCATAAAATATCTCATTATCCAGGCCCCAGCGTACAATACTCCCGCCACAGCCATATTCGGGGTCGTCGGGGTGCGGGGCGAGCAGAAGTATCTTTTTCCCTTTGATCATGATACGGATGGTTTATTGCAAATATAGGTGATTGGCTTTGAATTTGAATGTTCAGGTTCCCGGCCTGCCAAAAATAAACATCTGCCGCCGGCAGGCTAACGCATGGTTTTTAATATGTTTCCAACAAAAGCAGATACATCGTAATTATTCATGAAGATCCTGTTCAGTTCACAGATAAGCGGAAACGCACCGCATTCCTCCGCTTGCAGGATCTCGTTGCAAATGATGTTCACGGCCATCTTTCCTTCCAGCACCACCTTGTCGGAAATATCCCTGGTAAAAAAGCCCTTGCCGATGAGCAGGCCGAGGGTGCGGTTCCGGCTCAGGTCGTTGAGGGCCGTCAGGCCGAAATCGCCGTATCCGCAATAATGGAACAACGACCCCTCTTCCCCTCCGTTCAGCAGCATGATCTTCCGCATTTCCGCGAAAGCCTTTGTCAATATCAAAAAGCGAAGATTAGGCGAATCAAAATTGGCATCGACAATGCCCAGGATAATGGCATAAATGTTTTTTAGTATGCTCAGAAACTCCACTCCTTCAACGTCATCGGTATAATCAAGATACAAAGGTGTGCCGGCAAACAAGCTGCTAATCTTTTCGAACAGCAAAGGATCATGTGCGGCAAAAGTCATGGCCGTTGGGGCGCCATTCATGATCTCACGGGCAAAAGTGGGGCCCTTCAGCGTACATACCGGATTGGCAACCATTTTTTGAAGGCAGGCGGTAATGGTCATGCGGCCGCATCCGAAGCCCTTTGCAAGGTTCACCAGCACTGTTTCGTCGCGGATGAGTTCCTTGTTCTGTAGCACAAAGTCTACCGTGATAACCGAGGGAATGGCCAGGAAAAGGATGTCGGCCCTTTTCAGTTCTTCCGCGTCGGTTGTGGCCAAAAGCCTTTCGCTGAGAAGGGCATTGGGAAAATATTCCTGGTTGATGTGCTGTTCGTTTACCGAGCGGGCAACATCCTCCTCAATGGTGAAGAGCGTTACCTTAATGCCCGAACGCGCCAGGGCATTGCCCAGGGCGGTGCCTATCGATCCGGCACCGGCAAAAAATATATTTTCAAACGCCTGTTTCAAGTGCACTTTTCCCGTATTAACAAACGGGAATTTACAAATATAAAAAGAAATGGCGGGCGCGATGAAAAAGGATGCATGAAAGCTGTAAAACTTTCCGGTTACCCGGTAAAAAACCATGCCTTATTTCATGATCCCGCGCCGGCGGAAAAAGGCCAGGAGATTATCATTCAGATCAGGCGAGATCCTGAAGCCGATGACCGGGACAAGATAAATGACGGAAATGATGGCACTCCTGACAAAAATATCGAGGATGAAGTGGCTGAGTGCCGGCAAAAATGTGCTTGCATACCAGGCCAGCAGGGCAATTCCAGCCAGTAAGAGGTAACGGTAATTAAAAATGAAGGCCTGATGCCTGAAGGTCATGTGCAGGGTGATGATCAGGTTGAAAAGCATTTTGGAGGCCAGGGTGGCAAAAGCGGCACCAATGATCCCGTAAACAGGGATCAGCACATAATTAAGCGCGATCAGACAGGCCACATAAACCAATATGTATACCGAGAATACCTTATAGTAGCGCGAGTTGAAGATGATCTGTTTGCCCGTGCCGTTCAGCAGGTCGAGGATATTGGCAAAGCCGATAATGAGGATCACATATTTTCCGGCCAGGTAATCGCTGGTGATCAGGTGAAAGACATTATCGATGTTTCCCCAGATGCCGGCCAGCATCAGCAGCCCGATCAGGGTGAGGTTAAGGCTGCTCTTGCCGTAGATGCTCCGTATCTGCTTCAGGTCGTTGCGCTTCCAGGCATCGGCCGCGATCACCGAACTGATCTTTACCAACGGACGGGAAGGGATCAGGATCAGGGTGCCAAAGAAAAAGGCAATGGTGTAAACCCCGGTAGCCGACAAACCCACCAGTGCCGTGATCATGATGATGTCAATATTCAGTGCCAGGATACCGGAAAAGCTGTTGATAAAACCAAAAACAGACACGGAAAAAAATTCGCGGAGAAATTTTCCATTAAACAACTTCAGTGAGGGGATCACAAAAAAGATCCTGTTACGGATAATGGTAAACAGCAGGATGAGGGCCGGCATCACATTGGCGCCCACATACAGCATAACCGTTTCCCTGAAATCGATCAGCCCGAAATAAAAAAGCAGTATGGTCAGCAATATCAGCACCCGCTGTATTACTTCCCTGTAAAAAATGCCCTTTACCGCATTGTAAAGCACACTGTAGTAAGTGTCGAGAAGGTTAAAAAGCAAAGTAAAGACCAGCAGCGGGAGCACATAATATACATAGGTGACAAAAAGCTCTGATTTCTCCTGCGCATTTTCGATCAAAAACGGCATGACCGACAGGTATACGGCTGTTGACAGGAGTGCGCCGGCGAGGCCGATCATCAGGATAAACCCCAAAAAACCCGAATGCTTTAGTTGGGCATCCCTGAAATGGGGAAATAATTTAACGGTAACGGTGTTCAGCCCCAGTGTTCCAAGTTGTGCAAATAAAGTACCGTAAGAGACCAGCACCCTGAAAAGCCCCACTTCGGAGGTACTGAAAAAATTCGGGAGCATCAGCCCGGTAATCACAAAACCCAGGAGAGTACCGGCATAGGAATATGCCGTGCCTTTCAGACTTTGTTTGAATATGATGCCCAATGCAAGATAATTTGCGTAAAAGTACTAAGTTTTTGGTTTCCCGGAAAGGCCATCCGGAGCAGGCCGGTTCAGTCTCTTTCATCTTTTTTCCGCTTGCTCCTGTGTGCGTCGTAAATGCTTGCATTGAGCTCGAATCCGATGAGCAGTGCAATGGCATTGATGTTGATGAAGAGCATGAGGATGATGATGGTACCGATCGATCCGTACAACTTGTTGTACTGAGAGAAATTTTCGATATAGATATTGAACAATATGATGAACACCAATGCAAGAAAGGTGGCCATGATGGAGCCCGGCGAAAAGAACCTGAACACCCTTTTGCCTGCCGGGGCGAGGTAATAGATAAATGAAAGGCTGAGAAAGATGAGCAGGCATATGACGGTCCATTTTGCAAGGCGCATGAGCATCAGGGTGATATTGTTCGTGATGATGCCCTGTTCCAAAAGATAGTTGAAGGCCGGCGGTGCGACAATGAGCAGGGCAGCCGCCATGAGGATGATGATGACGAGGATGAGTTGCAGGGCGAGTGACATCAGATGCATCTGCCACCACGAACGTGTTTCCATGGTGTGTGCCGAACGGTTAAAAGCCTTCATAATGCCGATCATGCCATTATTGGCAAAATAAAAAGCCATGACGAAGCCCAGCGACAACAAGCCGCCGTTCTGTTTGCGCACAATACCGGCTATGGTGTCTTCAACAAAAGAAAATACCTGGGCGGGAAGGAGCTTGGCGAATGCACCCATGATGGATGCCTGCAAACCTTCCAGGGGGATATAGGGAATGAGGGTAAAGAAAAAGAGTATGCCCGGGAACAATGCCAGGGTGAAGGTAAACGACAGGGAATTGGCACGTGAAAGCAGCGAGCTTTTTCTGATACCCTGAAAAAAAAACTCCACCACATCGAACAATGCCATACCGCGAAAGCCGGGCAGGATGATCTTTTTTCCCCATCCTTTGATGGTTCTGATAACCCGCAACTCACCGGGCCGGAAAGGGGATTTGTTCGGTTTGTTTGCTGTTGCCGCCAAATTACAGGGCTTTAAGGCTTAGGTCGAGGCTTTTTACCTGATGCGTAAGCGCCCCGACCGATATATAGTCCACACCCGTTTCGGCCACAACACGGATGTTCTCTTCCGTGATGCCGCCCGAGGCTTCCGTTTCATAAGCACCCCCGACCATTTCCACCCCGATACGCATATTGTCGGTGCTGAAGTTGTCGAACATGATCCGGTCAACACCCCGGTTTTCGAGCACCTCCCTGAGTTCCTTCAGGTTCCTGACCTCAATCTCGATCTTCAGGTTTTTTCCGTGCTTTTCGAGGTATTCCCGGGTGGCCCTGATGGCGGCTGTAATGCCACCGGCAAAGTCGATGTGGTTGTCTTTGATCATGATCATATCATACAAGCCCATGCGATGGTTGACCCCACCGCCGATCCTGACGGCTTCTTTCTCAAAATAGCGAAAATTCGGGGTCGTTTTTCTCGTGTCGAGCAGGCGCGCATGGGTTCCTTCGATGAGCTGACAGAGATGGCGGGTATAGGTGGCTATGCCGCTCATGCGCTGCACAAAGTTAAGCGCCAGGCGCTCTGCCGAAAGCAGCGACACCGACCTGCCCTTAACCCGCAATACCACATCATCAGGACTGATGAAATCGCCGTCGTGCATCAGCAGGTCGACCTCCGTAGCCGCATCCACTGCTTTGAAAACCCTGACGGCAACAGACAGGCCGGCCAGCACACCCTGCTGCCTGGCGATCATCACCGCAACGCCGGTTTTGGCCGGCGGGATGGTCGCCAGGCTGCTGTGATCTCCGTCGCCCAGGTCCTCATCCAGCGCCAACCTGATAAATTCATCAATATCCAACATGATCTGTCCTCCCCCTTACTGGCTCTCCTCAAACTGAAGCTGTACAATGCGGTATTCACCCCCTGTCTTTTTCAGCAGGACATAGGTCTTGAACAATTTAGTCCCCGAAATATAGGTGCCGATCGAATACTTCGTGGCCTCCCGCGATGATCCGCTGTGATTAACCGTATAGGACTTGGGCGGATGGTCGGAAAAAAACTTTTTCATCACCTGGGTGGCATGTGCCTTGCTCAGCGACTGGTCCTGATCGGGCAGGGTGAGGTCGAGGCTGCTGTTAAAATAATCGGCCAGCTTACCGGCATCTCCCGACCGGATGGCCGCATTGATGTCATCGGAAGGGTCCTGCGCCTGCATGGAAGCAGGCAGGGCAAACATAATACCAGCCTGGAAAATCAGAATGTAAAATAATGCTTTCATATCTTTATCGTATTAATGGATCAAAATCAAATGATACGCCAAATACACCTTCAAAGTTAATGAATATTCCGCTCAGGCCGGCATTTTATTTCATTCCCCGCCAAGGCATGGACCCGCAGGGGCATGGTTATGAAGGTTTTTTATTATTTTTGCCGAAATTTCTTTCTCCATGAATATTATCGTTACAGGTGCCAGTCGCGGAATTGGAAAGCAACTCGTGATCAACTTCACCATCATGGGTGGTCACCGGATCATCGCCATCTCCCGGAATGAATCCAGGCTGCTGAAACTGAAAACCCATTGCGAGGACATCAGCGAATCATCCGAGGTCATCGCCCTGCCATTTGACCTTGAAACGGGTGATTACAAAGCGCTGACGAAGGAGATAAAGCGTTCCATGCCTGAGGTGCATATCCTCATTAACAATGCCGGGGCCCTGGTCAACAAAAGTTTCGCACAGCTCAGCGGACGGGATTTCGATCACATGATGAATACGAATGCCCGTCCCGCATTCCTGCTGGTGCGTTCGCTTCTGCCCCAATTCGGCAATCCATCACATATCGTCAACATCAGCAGTATGGGCGGCTACCAGGGCAGCGTCAAATTCCCGGGACTGTCGCTCTACAGCGCCAGCAAAGCGGCCCTGGCAGTGATGAGCGAATGCCTGGCCGTTGAATTCAGCGACAGGGGCATCTCGGTGAACTGCCTGGCACTGGGGGCTGCACAAACGGAGATGCTCTCCGAAGCTTTTCCCGCGTATAAGGCCCCGCTCTCGGCCACCGAGATGGCAGGCTACATTGCCGACTTTGCCCTGACAGGACACCGGTACTATAACGGGAAGATACTGCCCCTCAGCCTGAGCACGCCCTAAACAATATGAAAGTTAAATTGTTATAGCTTTACCTGTAATTTGCGCAGCCAATGAGCGGCACTGAAAACATCACACATCCCGGCACTGTAACCGCGGTTACCCCCGACAGGGTATTTGTCAGGATCATGGCCATGTCGGCCTGCTCCTCCTGTCATGCCAAAGGAATGTGTCATGTAGCTGATATGGAAGAAAAAGTGATTGAAGTAAAACCTGCGGGAGGTTCTGTATACGCCGAAGGCGATCATGTGGTGGTAAGCATGAGAAGGTCGCTTGGCACCAGGGCAGTACTGCTCGGGTACATAATCCCCTTCGTGGTGATGGTGGCCACCCTGCTATTGGTCTTACTCATTTCGGGAAATGAAGGACTGGCAGGCCTTTCCGCCATCGCGGTGCTCATCCCGTATTATGCATTGCTTTATGCTTTCAGGAACAGGATAAAGAACACTTTCAGCTTTTCGATCGGTCCGGGCTGAAGCCAATGACGCCGGGAGAGATTAAGATATCCAAGAAAGTGCCGCTGAATAGCGCAAACAGGTAAGAAGTCAACAATTGTAAACATAAATTTAAAGATCATGCAGAAAAAACTATTTCTTTTCTTCCTGGCGGCAACCATCTTCATTGGAGTTTTTGGCCAGGGCGGCAACAGCGAGGCGATTGTCATCGAGGCTGCCTATTTTGACAGGTCTCCTGCCCTGCGCGACATGCCCGCCATCATTACCGGCGAGAAGGACCGCTCCTGGAAGGATGGCATCATCGACAACAAGTCGATGAAGGAAGAGATCAGACAGCGTATTTACAATGCTCCCGGCAACCAGCCCGACGGCGCCGCCCAGAAGCATTATCCCATGCAGGCTTCACGGGGTCCGCTGGTGGGCTTTGAAGGCGTTGGCAATGTAAACGGCGTTTTCCCCCCCGACACCGACGGCGATGTGGGCCCAAACCATTACTTCCAGATGATCAACCTCTCCTTTGCCATTTACGACAAGCAGGGGAACAAGCTTTACGGACCGGTGAACAACAGCACCCTCTGGCAGGGTTTTATCGGCCCCTGGACGGGCACCAACGACGGCGACCCCATCCTCTTATACGATGAACTGGCCGACCGCTGGCTGGCCACACAATTTGCCGTGAACACCAGCAACGGCATCAACTACCAGTTACTGGCCGTTTCGGAAACTCCCGACCCCCTGGGCGAATGGTACCGTTACGCCTTTGCCATGGTAGCCTTTAACGACTACCCCAAGTTTGCCGTATGGCCCGATGCCTATTATGCCACCTGGAACATGTTTGGCAGCTATACCCGCGTAGGTGTGGGAGCTTTTGAAAGAGATAAGATGCTTGTGGGCGATCCCACTGCAAAGCTGGTCTATTACGACCGCCCCGGCACCTTTGCCATGCTGCCCGCCGATTTCGACGGCACACCGCCGCCTGCCGGCGCACCGGGTTACTTCATGCACCTGAGGACCTTCACCGATAACAAAATGGAGATCTATGAGTTTGATGTGGACTGGAACAATACGGCTGCCAGCTCTTTTACCCTGGCCACCACCCTCACGCCGGCCGCATACAGCACCAGCGTTGGCGGGGTGCCCCAGCCCAACACCACACAACGGCTCGACGACCTCGCCATATTCCTCATGTACCGCCTGCAATACCGGAACTTCGGCACACACCAGAGCATGGTCACCAACCATACCATCAACTCCGCCGGACGGGCAGCCATCCGCTGGTATGAGCTCAGAAAAACCACCGGAAACTGGGATATCTACCAGCAGGGAACCTACAGCCCCGACGCAGCCGGTCGCTGGATGGGAAGCATCGCCATGAACGGCAACGGCGATATCGCAGTGGGTTATTCCGTGTCAAGCTCCAGCATATACCCCTCGATCAGATATACAGGGCGCCGGGCCGATGACCCCCTGGGACAGATGACCATCGACGAAGTGGAAGTTAAGACAGGGCTGAGTTCCCAGAGCGGCATCAACCGCTGGGGCGACTACAGCGCCATGTCGGTCGACCCGGTCGACGACACCACCTTCTGGTTCACCACCGAATACCGCAAAACTTCGAACTGGGGCACCTATGTCACCTCATTCAACCTGGGCCCCCTCGTACCCCCTACCGCCTTCGCAGGTGAAGACACAACCATTTGTTCAGATGTGCTCTACCCTGCCAACGGCACGGTTACCAGCGCACAATCAGTACTGTGGACCACTGCCGGCGACGGCTTCTTCCAGAGTCCCAGCTCGCTGAACACTTTTTACCTGCGCGGCAGCAACGACCTTGCCAACGGACAGGTGAACCTGGCCCTGACCGCCTTTGGCTTTGAGAGCGGCTGGGAAGCCACCGACAGCGTAACGGTATACCTCTCTGACGGCCCCATGGCCGATGCAGGCAACGACACCCTGTTGTGCAGCGGTGAGCTGCTGCAGCTTACAGCCATGGCATACAACTATAATATTTTGTCATGGACCACCGCAGGCGACGGAACCTTCAACGACACGACCCTGCTGAACCCCATCTATACGCCCGGACCGCAGGACATCGCCGGCGGCAGCGTGCAGCTTACCCTTACAGCCATTGGCACCGAAGGTTGCGTTGGTGAAGACAGCGATGACATTACGGTGACCATCGACGAATGCACCGGAATAGACAAACAGGAAGCTTTGGCCATACAATTGCTCATCAGGCCCAACCCGAACACCGGCATCTTCTCTTACGACATCACCATTGCCGAAACGACCGGCCTGACAATCGAACTGCTGAACCTGCAAGGACAGGCCATCTTCACGCAGCGGCCGGGATCCGTGCAGGGTAGTTATACCGGCACCATCGACATCGGCAACAACCCACGCGGCATCTACTACCTGCGCGTATACAATGACAAACAGCACCGTATTGCGAAAGTGCTGGTGCAGTAATCAAAAAAAACTAATTACCTTTGGGGTGCCGTAAATAATTGCGTCACCCCATTTTTTTATAATTAAGCATCCCCTCATGATCAAGAAACTCATTTGCGCACTGATGATCGCAGCCATGATGCCGGGCTTCTCCCATGCGCAGGAAAAGGCATCCACTCCCAGCCGGGTAACCACTGCCACCCATTTCCGGAAAACGCTTCCGCTGCGCGAGATGACCGTTATCCTGCCCGGCGAACGCGACAGAAGCTGGAAAGACGGGATCATCCGCAATGAGGTGATCGAAAACAAGGTGGTTACCGACAATGCCCTGCCACAGGGTCCCGACCCCGTTGCACAGCGTTATAACGGCCGGTTACAGCACCGCGGCCCGGGCGTAAACATCGACGGCGTGGGGAATGTGAATGGCGTGCTGCCTCCCGACACCCAGGGAGATGTTGGCCCCGACCATTACTTTCAGATGATCAACCTTTCCTTTGCCATCTATGATAAAGAGGGCAACCTGCTTTACGGGCCCGTCGACAACAGCACCCTCTGGAACGGCTTTATCGGGCCGTGGACAGGTACCAACGACGGGGACCCCATCCTGTTATACGACAGTGAGGCCGACCGCTGGTTTGCCAGCCAGTTTGCCATCAACACCTCCAACGGCACCTACTGGGAGCTGATCGCAATTTCGGAAACCGGCGACCCCCTCGGCGCCTATTATCAGTATGCATTCGAATTTCCCGCCTTTAACGATTATCCGAAGGTTGGGGTCTGGCACGATGCCTATTATGCAACTTTCAACATGTTCGGGTCCTATTTCAGGGGTGCTGCAGCCGCCTTTGAACGCGACAAGATGCTGGCAGGCGACTCCACGGCGCTGATGGTCCTCTTTGACATGCCCGAAGGCACTGACCAGCACAACATGCTGCCTTCCGATTTCGACGGCCCGCCTCCGCCTGCAGGAACGCCCAATTATTTTATCAATTTCAAGGATGATGCCTGGGGCTATGACTTCGACCGCCTCGTGATCTGGGAATTCATTACCGACTGGAACGAGCCCTCCAACTCCGTTTTTCAGGAAGCCTACGTGCTGCAAACCGAACCCTTTACCTCTCAGCTCTGCCAGGCACCACGCTGGCAGTGCATCCACCAGCCCGGCGTCCCCACCAAGCTGGAAGCCCTCAACGACCGGCTGATGCACCGCTTGCAATACCGGAACTTCGGCGACTATCACACCCTGGTGCTCAACCATACCGTGAATGCCGACGGGAACGGTCAGGCCGGGATCCGCTGGTATGAGCTGCGGGATCCGCTCGACGGCAATGGCTGGAATATCCACCAGCAGGGCACCTATGCCCCCGACCAGTACCACCGCTGGATGGCCTCAATCGCCATGAACGGCCTGGGCACCATCGCCATGGGCTATACCATCTCCGGACAGGACAGCATCTATCCTTCGATCAGGTATACCGGACGCAGTGCCGACGCCCCACCGGGCGAAATGAACTATCAGGAAATTGAAGTCGTTACGGGACTCGGATCACAAGGTGCCTATCACCGCTGGGGGGATTATTCGATGACCTCCGTCGACCCTTCCGACGACTCCACCTTCTGGCATACCAACGAATATTGTATCGGTGGGTGGAAGACCCGCATCACCGCCTTCGACTTCGGGCCCATCAGCCCGCCCGCGGTGGATGTGGGACCCGACACGGTGATCTGTGAAAACGAGGTGTTCTACCGCACCGCCACCGTCAGCCACCAAAAAAGTGTTTTATGGGAAACCGACGGCGACGGGATCATCCAGAATAAGCGATCGGTCAACCTGGCCTACCTGCGTGGGCAGCAGGACATCATCAACGGCGGCGCCAATCTCTGGCTGACCGCCGAAGGCTACCTGCCCAGCGATGAGCAGGTCGACAGCCTCGTGCTCGGCATCGACACGGTGCCTGATGTTCTGGCAGGCCCCGACACCCTGATCTGCATCGGGCATTCGCTGCAACTGAACGGATATGTTTCCGATTACGATTCCGTGCGCTGGTTCAGCTCGGGCGACGGCAGCTTTGATGACCCGATCAGCCTGGCAACGGTTTATACTCCCGGCATCAACGATACTACCGGAAAAGAAGTCGTGCTAACACTGGCTGCTTACGGAGCCGCCTGCGACAGCACCGCCGGATCCCTCAATCTCAGCCTCGATGTATGTACGGGCCTTGCAGAAAACCCTGAGGAAGAACTGTCGCTGCTCGTCTTCCCGAATCCCGCCTCCGGACACTTCAACGTTACCATCAACGGGAGCACGAGCAAAACCATTGTGTTTTCACTTACCAACAGCCAGGGACAGCAACTGTTCCGTTACCAGATCGCAAACTTCAACGGCAGCTATCACAATTCTTTCAACATCAGCTATTACGAACCAGGCATCTATTACCTGCAGGTGAGCGACGGGCAAAATACAAGCTCAGTCAAGCTGGCAAAGAATCCATGATGTTGAAATCTGAATTCTGAATTCTGAAATCTGAAATCTGAACTGTAGCAGAAACGGTTATTATCACAAAACGAAGAGAAATTGCATATAAAATCCGGTTCGAGTTGCGTGGTATGAGGTTCGGAGTGTCCCGCGCACCAAATTCGACCCACGAATAAATTCGTGGGCTATGATATTTATCATTTAGCCCCGATTCCTTTATCAGGCCCCCGATTCCCGGGGCAGGTATGTAACCATTTAACCATTTAACCATGTAGCCATGTAGCCATTTAACCCCCGATTCCCGGGACAGCCACCGAGGTTTCGGGGCAGGCCAATGTGATTGCGCGATTGAACGATTGAACGATATTCAAATTTTGGAGAAACCTCGCCGGCGGGCTCGAAACGGGCGAAATGCTGTGTCAGCCCACGCACAAATGCCAATAAACAACCACTGGTT
>CAYOLA010000114.1:0-1599 GCA_964404735.1 uncultured Bacteroidales bacterium | reverse complement strand
CAACACCATCAATCTGGTCATTGCCGATGATTCCTACATCGTGATCGACTGCATCCAGAACTGGGTGCGCGATGAGGCACGGATCAGGCTGCTGGGTGTTGCATGCAAGCATGAAGAGCTGAGCAGCATGATCGGCTTAGAGGAGCGGATCGTGGTGCTGAGCACCTACCAGTGGATACTGAAACAGGGAAAATCCATTATACAGCGGCTGATGGCCGACAACCCGGATATGAGTATGGCCATATGCCTCAATTCCATTCATTACGACAGCATTCACCGCCTGATCGATATGGGCATCAAGGGCTTCTTTGGCGACCTCAGCGGGCGTGAAGAACTCGTAAAGGGCCTTTGCGACATCATTAACTATGATTATTTTATGGCTCCGGAGATACTCTCCGAATTCATCACCCTGCGCAAGGCTGAGAACGGCGACCATATTCACAACAAGTTTCCGCTTACCAAACGCGAAAAAGAGATCCTCGACCTGGTGCTGGCCGGCAAGAACAGCCGGGAGATCGCCCGCAAGCTGAACATCAGCAAGCGGACCGTTGACGGGCACCGGGCCAACATCAACAATATGTTTGGCGTGCGCAATACCGCCCAGCTTTACCGCCGTGCCGGAAGCTACCTTTCGATGCTCTGACACCGGCACCCGCCTTGTTTTTTTTCTCCCTCCCCTGGCTTGTAGTACAGGCATTTGCGAAAAATACCCGCGTATTTCTGCCCGCTTACTTATCACCATATAAATCGCGTATTTATGCTCTTTTATACGGGGGGTTCTCATAATACATTTGCTTCGATAGTTAAACCCGAATCTGATAAATTATGAAACGGATGAAGATCCCCCGACCCGGGCCGGACCTTTCTGCGTCCGGCCGCTTTCCGTTAACCCGCCAGGTGGTGCGGCAAAATTTTGCCTGCCGCCGGAAAACTGGTGCGGTTTCAATTAACAAAAACCAATAGCTGAAATTCACATGAACAGGACTTTGCTGATGATCTCATTGCTTTGCATCTTCCCTGCCTGTCAGAAAAACGACGAACAGCCGGAACATCAAACCAACCGGCAGAAAGTCGTATTTGCGGCAAGCAGGACCATACCCGATGCAGGCCTGCGTTCGGCGGAGGATTGGGAATGTAAGCCGTACGAGCCCGATTACGCCCATATCACCATCAGTGATACGGATTATTTCCCGCGGCTTTACCGGATCGACGGCATGTTGTATACGCAGTATATCCTATTGGAAATTCCGAACGGAGCCTTCACGGCTACCTATGTTGTATCAAACTTTCTGCTTTACGACGACGGCGGCACTGCCGGCGGAACCCTCGAAGCCGATGACACCATCGTGATGGGCATCCCACGCGACACCTCCGCCTATGCAGGATACGTGAGCACCACCCTTGATTTCAGTTTTGATGTGAATGTTTTTCAGGGGCTGCAGGTTCCGGTTGAAGTATTGTGTTTCCAAACCAATTCAGCTAAAAAACAATATTCCGGCCATTGAGCTGCCTGCCCTGAACAGGCAGGTTCCCAACGGCAGAAACAATAAAATAAATTACTAACCAAAACCCAAAAATCATGATAGGAGAATTCACATA
>CAYOLA010000113.1:0-4367 GCA_964404735.1 uncultured Bacteroidales bacterium | reverse complement strand
CCCTTTTCGAGGAGCTGTGTCCTCAACTTCATCTCAAAAAGCGGTTGCCTGCCCCTTCCGCTGCGGCTGAGGGCCGTTTCACTGCAGATGGCATCCCCTTCCAGAAACCATGGCGGCACATACAAGCCCAGTATGGCGGCGGTACCCTGCTGCCCGAAGACCAACCCGATCACCCTGGTCAGCCCCTGCTCCAACTTGCTGATCTGCACCACATGCCTGTATTCGTGGAGCACCAGTTGTTCAAGCCATGGCTGCGGGTAAATGTCCTGCCCGGGCGTGGTATAAAACTCCATCCTGGCCGGCGCCCATGCCACCAGGGCATTGGAGGTGGCCGACTGCGTGTGCAGCAGCAGGGGGATCCGGCGCGGATTGCAGTTTAATGAAGATGAGATGAGGGGACTTACTTCGTCGATATAGGCAGCCAGCCAGGGGGCGGCACTTTCGTAATACTCCGGAAAAACCACCTTCACATGCCTGGCCTTTATCTGCTTCCAGCGGATGGATGCCGGCTCCTGCCCCGTGCTGAAATATTGCGCCGAAGCATAGCGGCATGTCATGGCCAGGAAAAGAATAAATACCGTTGCAGAAGCCCTGATCATCATATCATCAAAAGATCAATGCCAAAGGTAGGAAAAAAGATCAGGGATTGCCGGCAGCGGCAACAGATTCAAAATGCTTCCACAGGGGATCGTCGGGAACGGGGGCTGTTATGTTTATTGTTTCCATATTAACCGGGTGGATGAACGACAGGCTGCGGGCGTGCAGATGTATGGAAGCATCGCGGTTCGGACGCGCCGCACCGTACTTCAGGTCACCCCTGATCACGCATCCGGCAGCAGCCAGTTGCACCCTTATCTGGTGGTGCCTGCCGGTGATCAGGTCAACTTCCAAAAGGTGATAACGGTCGGATGAACACAGGTGTCTGTAGATAAGTTCTGCTTTCAACCTACCCCTGCCGGGCTCATCCCATGCAAAAGATGTGTTTTTCTGCTGGTTTTTTTTCAGATAATGCACCAGGCGGCCTTCTTTTTCAGGTGGCATGGCAGCCGTCACTGCCCAGTATGTTTTCCCGATCTTCCGCTCTCTGATCATCCCGTTCATGCGGGCCAGTGCCTTGCCCGTGCGTGCAAAGGCCACAGCCCCGCTCACCGGCCTGTCGAGGCGGTGTATCACGCCCAGGAATACCTCTCCGGGCTTTTCATATTTATGCTTAATGTATTGTTTCACCAGCTCACTGAGCGGCACATCCCCGCTCTTGTCGCCCTGCACAATATCGGAAGAACGCTTATTCAGAATAATGAGGTGGTTGTCCTCGTAAAGGACCTCCTCAGGCTGTATTTGTCGTATTCCGGCGATGGTGATGATGGTTGATTACGGATTAAAACAGGATTTTCCCCGGAGGGATCGGATCAATACTGTTCACGCTCGTTGGGGAAGTCGAGGCTTTTTACATCCCGGATATATGTTTTCACCGAACCCTTGATCTCCTCGCTGAGGTTATGGTACCGGCGCAGGAAGCGGGGCGAGAATTCCTGGGTGATGCCAAGCATGTCGTGCAGCACCAGCACCTGTCCGTCGACCTTACTGCCTGCACCGATGCCAATAATCGGGACCCGGATATGTTTGGTGACTTCTGCTCCCAGCTTTGCCGGGATCTTTTCGAGGATGATGGCAAAACAGCCTGCATCTTCGAGGATGTGGGCATCTTCCACAAGTTTTTTGGCTTCGTTTTCTTCGGTGGCCCTTACCACGTATGTGCCGAATTTATGGATCGACTGCGGGGTGAGGCCCAGGTGGCCCATCACCGGAATGCCGGCCGACAGGATACGGCCAACCGATTCGAGTATCTCGGCGCCCCCCTCCATCTTCACGGCATTGGCACCCGACTCTTTCATGATGCGGATGGCCGACTGCAGGGCAACCTTCGAATCCCCCTGGTAAGTCCCGAACGGAAGGTCGACCACCACCAGTGCACGCTTCACGGCACGCATCACCGAAGAAGCATGGTATATCATGTCGTTGAGGGTGATGGGAAGGGTAGTCTTATGCCCGGCCATCACATTCGAAGCTGAATCACCCACAAGGATGATGTCGATGCCTGCCTGGTCGAGGATGCGTGCAAAACTGTAGTCATATGCCGTAAGCATGGCGATCTTTTCCTGCTTCAGCTTCATCTCCTGCAACACATGCGTGGTGATCTTCGGGTATCGTTGTTCTGTTTCCATGACAGTGGTCTTGGTTTATATGGTTCCGGCTGCACAAAAGTATGAAGAAAAATCATATATGCACCAATATGAAGCCCCTTCCATGCCCTGTCCGCCAATCCTGCCCGGCACTATCTGTTACCATTCACGGCAAAAACAAAGCAGCTCCGGGCAGATAGCAATAAAATAAGCCTTGTAGCCCCGCGTTATTTTTTCGTACCTTTGCCCTCTCAATATACCTAATGATGAAATTATTGCGCATTCTGCCCCTCATTGGTCTGCTGTACATGATGAACGCATGCAGTACCGATTTCGACATCAACGCATCCTACCAGGAGATCACCGTTGTATACGGATTGCTGGATCCGGGTGCCGACACCACCTACCTGAAGATCAACAAAGCCTTTCTGGGTGATGAAAATGCCATGATCATGGCACGGATCCCCGACTCAAGCCAATTCATACAGAGACTGCATGTCAGGATGTGGGCGGAAGACGATCCGGAAACGCTGTATCATTTCGACACCATCACCCTTGACAACAAAGATTCCGGCTATTTCTACTATCCGAACCATATATTGTATTATCACCCCTTCAAACCCGAAGAAAACAAAAAATACCTTTTGAGGATCCTTTACAAGGAGCATGAGATCACCTCGGAAACCAGCACCTTTAAATTCACGGAAAATGATATCAACCCTCCCGGCTTTGCATTGAAAATAGGTTTCATCAACGACAATGAACCCCGGCTGACAGCCTGGACCCGCAATGAGCTTGCCCCCCGTTACGAACTCACCATCCGCTTTCACTTCAAGGAGATATGGGAAGGATCGGCCGATACGGTATACAGGTTCATCGACTGGCACAAGGATTATGTCAAGGCCGTGACCGGCGATAAAGTTGAGTCGTATTACACCGGCAGCAGTTTTTATAATGCCCTGGCCACCTTTGTTCCATACAAGGATGCCGCACAGGAGGCAAAAGTCACCAGCCGTTTTACAGGAAATGTTGATTTTATCGTTGATGCCGGCGGCATCGAACTCAACACCTACATGGAGGTGAACGAGCCCTCGAGCAGCATCATCCAGGACCGCCCGGAGTATTCAAACATCGAAAACGGCATTGGCCTCTTTTCTTCACGTGCACGGGCCGTTAAATCAAAAGGGGTCAATGACCTTACCCTGTCGGTGATCAAAGAAGACTATTACTGGTTGAAATTCATTTTTTAGGACCCGCCGGCAACTTTTGAATCTCCCGGCACTCCGTTTCCTTTGGCATTTTCTGCCTTTTTGTCACCCATCTGCTTAAAAAAGCCCGTTTTAGCTGTCATGGCATGCCTTGGCACAATCATTGACACGGATAGCGAAAATGAAGTGTCAAACAAACAAACGATAAGAACAAAATGGGAAAAATCATTGGAATTGACTTAGGAACGACAAACTCCTGCGTGGCAGTTATGGAAGGGAGCGAGCCGGTTGTGATACCCAACAGCGAGGGAAGAAGGACCACTCCATCCATTGTGGCATTCACCGAGAACGGAGAGCGGAAAGTTGGGGACCCGGCCAAGCGCCAGGCCATTACCAACCCCGAAAAAACCATATACAGCATCAAGCGTTTCATGGGCGAGACCTTCGACAGGGTCAGCACCGAAACCAATCGTGTGACCTATAAAGTGGTCAAAGGAGAGAACAACACGCCGAGGGTACAGATCGACGACCGCAAGTACACCCCGCAGGAGATCTCTGCCATGATCCTTCAGAAGATGAAAAAGACAGCAGAGGATTACCTCGGACAGACCGTGACGGATGCCGTGATCACCGTGCCGGCATATTTCAGCGATTCGCAGCGGCAGGCTACCAAGGAAGCCGGTGAAATTGCAGGGTTGAACGTACGCAGGATCATCAACGAGCCCACAGCGGCTTCGCTTGCCTACGGGCTCGACAAGAAGTCGAGCGAGGTAAAGGTTGCCGTGTTCGACCTTGGCGGCGGCACCTTCGACATATCCATCCTTGAGCTGGGCGACGGCGTATTCGAGGTTAAATCGACCAACGGCAATACCCATCTCGGCGGCGACGACTTTGACGATGCCGTGATCCAGTGGCTGGCCGATGAGTTCAAGGCCGATGAGGGTTTAGACCTTCGCAAGGACCCCATGGCCCTGCA
>CAYOLA010000112.1:0-2629 GCA_964404735.1 uncultured Bacteroidales bacterium | reverse complement strand
CTTCAGCGGTTCCGCAAGCATTGCGCTTACCGGATTGCCCAAAGGAATTTACCTGCTTCATTTCCTTGACACGAAAGGACAGGCAAGCGTTCGTAAATTGATGGTTGAATAAGCGCATAAACATCACCCTTTATAAACAAAAGGCCCCGGCAATACAAATCCCGGGGCCTTTTTTTGGTTGCATCAAATATTTGCCGCGAAAAATTGTTATTATTGTGATTGCTTTTCCGATCCAGCGGCATGAAAAAAATATTTCATTACAACTTTTTATTTTTACTCAGCATACTGCTGGCCACCGCCCTGAGTGCTCAAAACAGGAACGCGTTGCGGGTTGAGCTCAATGCCAACCTGAATATGGAAGACTACAACCTTGTTCCCTGCGGGGAAAATGGGTTGCTGGTGTTTTATGAAAGCAATGAAAAAGGAACCGAAGCCGACACACGCAGGTGGTATTTTGCCTTTTACGATAAAAACCTTCAGCAGCAATGGATTGCCGATACTGCCCTTCTTACTGGATGTAAATTCAGCGGACATACGTATGACAACAATAATGCATGGCTGCTCTTTATTAACCCCGACCGCCCGAAAATCACCTATAACCTGCAAATAGTCAAGCTTAGCTACCATACCAATGTTTTTTCCATCACCAGCGAAACAGTCAGGGAAAAACCGGTTTTTCATAGTTTTAAAAACGCGAACGGTTTAGGCATCGTCACCCTTAACAATGCTTCGTATGAACCGGAAATACTGCTTGTTGACCTGCATACTGTAAGCATCGAAAAAGTTCATCCCGAAGTTGAAGGGCTCAATATTATCCAGGACCTGCACATCGATCGGGATAAAAATCATTTTTTTGTTGCCCTGGGCAATTATTTAGGGAAAAAGCAGAATACTATCCTTGTTTTAAAAATGGACAACCGCGGTGAAGTCATAAACATTATCCGGATCAATCCCGTTATCGACAACAAGGTGCTCAACGAAGCCAGGTTGGCTTGTCCGGGAAACGATACCCTGCTCATCACCGGCACCTATCATCACCAGGCATCCCGCATTTCGGATCCGGAGGAAGGCTCCGTTTCCGGGTCGGCCGGCTATTTTATCAGCCAGTTTACCGGCAATGACCAAAAGTATATCAATTATTATAATTTTCTTGAGTTTGAAGAGATGTTCAGTGCCATGAGTACCCGTAGCCTGGCAGCGTTCAGAAGAAAAGCGGAAAAACAGAAAAGCAGTGATGGCGAATATTCGCTCGATTACCTATTACTGTTGCACGAAGTGATATCCATGAACGGAGACATTGTATTGCTTTCAGAAGCCTATTATCCCGAATACCGCACCGTAACGAACATGTATTATGATTACTATGGCAGGCCTATCCCGCAAACCTATACTGTTTTTGACGGCTATAAGTATTTTTCCGGCATCGCCGCCTGTTTTTCACCGGCAGGGGAAATGGTATGGAACAGTGGTGTTGAAATGTCTAACATTCTCAGTTTTAAACTAAATAAGCATCTTGGCCATTTTGCAAGCCATGATGAGCTGGCCATTTTTTATTACAATGCCAATCGCCTGTATTACAAAATCATTGGTGATGAAGAGGAGAGCGGAAGCCTGCTTAGCCTGAACCTGGAGCAAAAATATAAAGGCGATAAGCTGATGGAAGACCTTGGCGGCAAGGTGGTACCCTGGTACGGACAATATTTTGTCAGCTTCGGATACCAGAAGATCAGGAATAACCGCCTGGCCGATGGAAACCGCACTATTTTTTTCTTCAGCAAACTGGCCTTTCAATAGTATGATACGGAAGATATGGCTAACGGGGCAATACCTGCGTTACCTTTTGCAGGCCTCATCGAAATTCGGTGTACACTCTCCATTCGTCTACGAATTCTATACTTCTGTAATCCTGGGCAGAAACACTGATGCGGCTTTTCCCCTGATTGAAAAACGCCGGGAATATTTGCTCAGGCAAAGAAACCTGATCGAGATCACGGATTTTGGTGCTGCCGCGGCGGGGCATGCATACAGGACCCGTTTCAGACGGGTGAATACCATAACAAGAAAGTCGTCGATGAATCCGCGCCTGTGCCGGCTTTTATACCGCCTTGTTAAGCATTCGGCTCCGGCCGGTATCCTTGAAATCGGGACGGCCATGGGCATCAGCACCCTTTACATGGCAGCTGCCGCTCCCGGGAGCAGGATCGTCACCATGGAGGGATGTGCCGTGATTGCGGAGAAAGCCATGGAAGGCTTCCGCAAAACAGGCTTTGACAATATCGAAATGATCACGGGAAATTTTGACCATCACCTGGGCGCTGCCCTTGAGAAATTTGACAGGATCGACTTTGTGCTCATCGACGGGAACCACCGGAAAGAGCCAACCATCAGTTACTTGATGAAGATACTCCCGAAGCTGCACGAAGGAAGCGTGGTGGTGATCGATGATATCCACTGGTCGGGAGGAATGCTTCAGGCATGGAATGTCATCAGGAACAGGGAGGAGGTGAGTGTTTCGATCGACCTGTTCAGAATGGGCATCCTCCTGTTCCGTGACGATATTGCACGCGAAAACCATATCCTCAGGTTCTGAAAAAAAGGCAGGCATAAGAAGAAAACATCCCCAAACATA
>CAYOLA010000111.1:0-1515 GCA_964404735.1 uncultured Bacteroidales bacterium | reverse complement strand
GGGGAGATGATCCCGCCCAGCGCCATCAGCCCCGAAACAAACACCTTTTGAATGATCCCGTCATTGCTGCATACCAAACCGGCTACCATATCGCTGTGCCCCGAGAAATACTTCGAGGCAGAATGCACCACAATGTCGACACCCATCCCGGCCGGTTGCTGGTACAGGGGCGTACAGTAAGTATTGTCGATCATGGTAAGGATATTGCGCTTTGAGGCCATCCTGGCCACTGCCTCGATATCCTGTATTTCAAAAGTGAGCGAGTTGGGGCTCTCCAGGTAGATCAGCTTTGTTTCCGGCCGGATGGCTTTCATGAAGTTTGCCGGATCCCTGCCGTCGACCATGCTCACCCCGATGCCAAAACGCGGCAGCATTTCCGAAAAGAAATAGTCAACCCAGGCATAAGGCTTTTTAACGGAAACGATGTGGTCGCCCGAAGAAAGCAGGCTGAGCACCGTTGCCGTAACGGCGGCGCTTCCACTGGCAAACACCAGGCAGTCGGACATACCTTCCAGGGCCGCAACTTTCTTTCGCAGTATGGCCACAGTGGGGTTATTACCACGGCTGTAAACCGGTTCCGTGAATTCGTTTTTTAAGGCTCTTTTTAATTCTTTCGCGGAGCGAAAACAAAAGTTGGAGGTCTGAAACAAAGGCGGGGCAACAGCCCCGGAGTATGCCTCACGCTCCTCACCGTAGTGGTTGACGATCGAAGATGTTTTCATATCTTTACTGCGCTATTTTTAATGACAGTGCCATCCAAAGATATCCAAAATCCGAATCCGATCCATCCTGACCTGCCATGCTTCTGATCGACCGTAGAGAAACCGACCCCTTTTTCAACCTGGCAGCAGAGGAATACGTGCTGAAATCATTCAGCGAAGAGGTGTTCATGCTCTGGACGAGCGATGCCAGCGTTGTGGTTGGCAAACATCAGGTAGCGGCGGCAGAAGCCAACCTTCCGTATACCTGGAAGGCCAGCATACCCGTGATCAGGCGCATTTCGGGAGGCGGCACCGTTTATCACGATCCCGGCAACCTTAACTTCAGCATTGTGGCCGGGGGCGAAAAAGAAAAGCTGGTCGACTACGCCCGCTATACCCAAGGCGTGATCAGGGGACTGGCCGGTCTTTCTGTAGAAGCGGTGCTGGAGGGCAAGAACAGTCTCTTTACCGCCGGGCTCAAGTTTTCGGGCAATGCAGCCCACGTTTACAAAAACAGGGTGCTCCACCATGGAACGCTGCTGTTCAATACAGACCTCCAACAACTCCGCAAATGCATCCGGCCTGATCACCGGCATTACCACGACCGTTCGGTGCGCTCTGTCGACAGCCGCATTACCAACCTCATCGACCACCTGCCAAAAGGGATGGACATGACCGCTTTCAGGGAACATATCATCCGGCAGGCAAGGGAGGATTTCCCCGGCATCAGGGATTATCGCTTCACCAGGGCCGACAGGGAAGCCATTGGCAGGCTGGCAGGGGAAAAATATGCAAAGCACGAATGGAATTTCGG
>CAYOLA010000110.1:0-32622 GCA_964404735.1 uncultured Bacteroidales bacterium | reverse complement strand
CTTGTTACCGGCGGATCGAGGGGAATTGGCAGGGCCGTTTGCATCAGCCTTGCCGCAAAGGCTTACCACGTCCTTATCAATTATCTCAGCAATGAACAGGAAGCGCTGGCTACACTTGAAACCATCCGGCAGGCCGGCGGAAAAGCTGATTTATTGCCTTTCGATGTTTCCGATCACCTTGCTTCCGAAAAAGCCATTAAAAAATGGCAGGAGGAGAACAATGACAGCTATATCAGGGTTTTGGTGAACAATGCCGGTATTCGCAGGGACAACCTCATGGTATGGATGGAACATGACGAATGGCAATCGGTGATCAACACCAACCTGAATGCATTTTATTATGTGACCCGATTACTCCTTCAGGACATGATCGTTAACAAGGCCGGCCGTATCATTAATGTGGTTTCTTTATCGGGGGAAGATGGCATGCCCGGCCAAACCAATTATTCGGCAGCCAAGGCGGGTATTATCGGGGCTACCAAAGCCCTGGCCAAAGAGGTTGGCCGGAAAAAGGTGACGGTGAATGCGGTGGCTCCCGGTTTCATCAGGACCGACATGACCAAAGACCTTGATGAAAAACAGCATAAGGCACTGATCCCCGTTGGCAGATTCGGTGAACCGGAAGAAGTGGCATCAGTAGTGGCTTTCCTTGCTTCGGATGAGGCATCCTACATCACCGGCGAGGTGATCTCGGTAAATGGCGGCATCAGCACCTGAGTAAAAATTGTTTTAACTCACGGTCGATGGTAAAATGATTATTTTTGGTGCCCTTAATCAGTAAAAGCATGAAACGTGTTGTTATAACCGGCATGGGTATTTATTCCACGATTGGCCGTAATCTTGATGAAGTTCGTGAATCATTGTACCAGGGAAGGTCGGGTATTGGATACGACCCCGGGCGGAAGGAATACGGATACCGCTCCTGCCTGGCCGGCATCATCGAAAGCCCCAACCTCAAAGGATTGCTCGACCGGCGTGCACGCGTCGGGCTCCCCGAACAGGGCAAATATGCTTATGTGGCAACACTGGAAGCCCTGAAAAATGCCGGTATCGAACAGGATTACCTGGAAAGCGTGCAGGCAGGCATTCTTTACGGCAACGACAGTTCTGCCGTTCCCGTGATTGAGGCAATAGACCTGATGCGTGAGAAAAAAGACACGACCATGCTTGGCTCAGGGTCCATCTTTCAGTCAATGAACTCAACCATCAGCATGAATCTTTCTGTCATTTTCAGGCTTCAGGGGATCAACCTCACCGTGAGCGGAGCCTGTGCCAGCGGTTCGCATGCCCTTGGGTTAGGATATTTTCTGATCAGGCATGGCCTGCAGGAATGTATTATTGTTGGCGGCGGCCAGGAGATCAATGCCGAATCGATGGGAAGTTTCGACGGTTTGAGCGCTTTTTCAATCAGGGAAAATGAACCCGAAAAAGCTTCCCGACCTTTCGACCGCGACCGCGACGGACTGGTGCCCAGCGGAGGTGCCGCTACACTGATTATCGAAAGTTATGAAGGAGCCGTAAAAAGAGGAGCCAAAATATTAGGTGAAATTGCCGGTTACGGTTTTTCTTCCAACGGTGACCATATTTCCGTTCCGAATATAAAGGGGTCGGTCAGATCCATACAAATGGCCCTGAATGATGCCGGGCTTAAAACCAACGACATTGACTATATCAACGCTCATGCAACATCCACCCCCGTGGGTGACGGAAAGGAAGCACAGGCGATTGATCAGGTGTTTGGTGATGTAAAACCCCTGGTTAGTTCCACAAAATCAATGACCGGCCACGAAATGTGGATGGGAGGGGCCAGTGAAGTGGTATATTCATTGCTGATGATGCAGAATGATTTTATCGCCCCGAATATCAATTTTGAAAACCCCGATGAATATTCGGCAAAACTCAATATTACACCCGAAACCGTTAATATGCCGTTTAAAGTTTTTCTCTCAAATGCTTTTGGATTCGGGGGGACAAATTCAACCCTGATCGTGAAGAAAATATAATTTAATTACTACCTTTGCTGACTGAAACTACTTGCTTTAACTGGTTATTTATGGATAAGACAGAGGTCGTTGATATCATTAACGGTTTTCTAGCAGAAGAATTCGAAATAGAAGAGGATCTCATCCATCCCGATGCCACCTGGAGTGACATTGGCATCGACAGCCTCGACTTCGTTGATATTGTGGTGATTATTGAGAAGGAATTTGGCTTTAAACTGAAAGGTGAAGACATGGTCAATGTCAGAACCCTGGGGCAGTTCCATGATTTGATTTTCCAAAGGCAAATATCTAAACAATAAATATAATGTCATCCTGGGACGGTAAAACCCGGGGCGGACTAACAGGCTACCGGATATTCATCTTCATTCTGAAAACCTTTGGGCTGCGGCCGGCCTATTTTTTACTCAACTTTGTTGCCCTTTATTTTTTCCTTTTTTCGCGGAAACCGAACCGGCACATTTTCTTCTTTTACCGTCGGGTACTCGGATACGGAAATTGCAAGGCGCGCCTGAGCGTATACAGGAATTACCGCTTGCTTGGACAGGTGCTGATTGATAAGGTCGCCGTGATGAGCGGCCTGGGGAAGCATTTTACCTACGAGTGGGACGGGGAAGAACATTTGCTGGGTATGCAGGAAGGCGGGCTGCTGGTAAGCGCACATATCGGAAGCTGGGAAATTGCAGGCAATTTTCTTTACCGAACCGGAAAACGTTTTAACATTCTGATGTACGACGAAGAACACCAAAAGATAAAAAGCTACCTCGATGAGGTAATGCATGAGAAAAACCTTCATGTTATTCCGATAAAAGACGACCTTTCGCATGTACTTGCCATCAGAAAGGCCCTTGCTGCAAATGAACTCATTGCCCTGCATGCCGACCGGTACATAAAGGGATCCAAGACCATCACATGCCGGTTCATGGGCAGGGAAGCACGTTTCCCCGAAGGTCCGTTTTACCTGGCCCTTAAGTTCGGTGCCCCGGTAAGTTTTGTCTTTGCCATGAAGGAAAGCAGGCGGCACTATCATTTTTTTGCCACCCCGCCCCGCATTTACCAGGCTTCTGCCAAACATTCCATTCCGGAGCAGGAGCTGCTTCCGGCTGTGGAAGATTATATCAGCCAGCTGGAGAAACACATCGGGCAATACCCTTTACAGTGGTTCAATTATCACCGCTTTTGGGAGGATGAAAAGGATGACGGCTAATCCATTGCCGGCAGTTATCATGACCAATCCGGTCAATATGGGCATTTAGCGGATTTGACGCAGCGACGGTCCCGGTCTTTTTCATTCCATGTTTTACCGGGATTATTGATGACTCGGTGTTTTTCATTAAAATTGCAAAAAAAATAATCAATATCGGGATATGGCAAGAAATTACGGAAATGATGAAAAAACGGCATTGCAGGCAAAAAGCGATGCGCAAAAAATCGCATTCGCGCCAATCATGTTCCAGGCTGCCAAAGCCTTGCGCGATTTTGGGATACTGAGTTTTTTGAGAAAGCATAAGGGAGGCAAAACGGCCGGCGAAATTGCACGGAACAGCGGCATTTCTGAGTATGGTGCCCTGGTTCTGCTTGAAGCCGGGCTCAGCCTGGAGATGATCATGGTAATGGATGATAAATATTATCTGACCAAAACGGGGTATTTTATCTGCGTTGATCAGCTTACGCGTGTAAATATGGATTTTACACACGATGTGAACTACAAGGGTTTTTATCATTTGCAGGAGGCCATCCGTGAGGGTAAACCTGCAGGCTTGCACCGTGAGTTCGGCCCCTGGCAAACCGTTTATGAAGCCTTATCGGAAATGTCGGCAGACTTCCGCAGAAGCTGGTTCGGCTTCGACCACTATTATTCCGATACTTCGTTTCCACAGGTCATGCCCTTAATTTTTAGAAATAAACCTGCCAGGATCATGGATGTGGGCGGCAATACCGGGAAGTTTGCCATCCATTGCGCCCGGTATAACAAAGATGTACAGCTTACCATTCTCGACCTGCCGGGGCAGCTGAAAGATGCCGAAGACAATATCGGTGAATTAGGCCTGGAAGACCGCATTAACTGTTTTCCGGTTAATTTGCTTGATTTTTCTGTTTCGTGGCCCAAAAACCAAGATGTGATCTGGATGAGCCAGTTCCTCGATTGTTTTTCGGAAGAACAGGTAGTCAAACTGGTTGCCAATGCCGCTGCCGCCATGGATGATCATGCCGAGCTGTTTATCATGGAAACCCTCTGGGATAAGCAGCGCTTTGATGCTTCCACACACTGCCTGCATGCCACTTCCCTGTATTTTACCTGTATTGCCAATGGCAACAGCCGCATGTACCATTCCGACGATATGATCCGGCTGGTAAAGAATGCCGGATTGAAGGTTGTTGAATTATTTGAGGATATCGGCGTGAGCCATACTATTCTCAGATGTAAAAAGTAAACGACAATTTATGGCGCCCACAAAGAAAAAGGCCCTGTTGGTATATTATACACAATCCGGTCAGTTGAAGAGGATCCTCGATTCGGTTTGCGAACCGCTGTCGGATGAATTTGATTTTGTTTCCGCTGAATTGAAACCGGTGCCGGCATATCCTTTCCCCTGGCCGGGAATCGACTTTTTCCAGGCTTTCCCCGAATCGGTAATGGGCATCCCCTGCACCCTGGAACCTCTGGCCGTTAACCCTGACGAGAATTTTGATCTGGTCATCCTGGCATACCAGTCATGGTACCTTTCCCCCTCCATTCCCGTCACTTCATTCCTTAAGTCCGAAGCATCGGCTGTGCTAAACGGAAAACCGGTCATGACCATCATCGGTTGCCGCAACATGTGGATCATGGCACAGGAAAAAGTAAAAAAACATATTTTACGTGCCGGGGGCCGGCTGGTCGGGAATATTGTGCTGACCGACCGCCATCATAATCTTGTCAGTGTTATTACCATCATGCGGTGGTTGATAAAGGGGCGAAAACAGGGAACGGGCTTTTGGGGCAGGATCTTTCCCGAAGCCGGTGTGTCGGAGAAAGATATCATTGAAGCCGGCAGGTTTGCCGCTCCCATTCGGGAAGCTTTTCAAAGCAACCGCCTTGATACCCTGCAGGAGGCTTTGCTTGACAGGGGTGCCGTAAAGGTCAGTCCTGTTTTATTGACAATCGAAAAACGCGGCCTGATGATGTTCAGGATTTGGGCAAAATTTGTTCTCAGGAAAGGACCGGCCGGCGACCCGAAAAGGAATTGCAGGCTTAAATGGTTCAGGGCCTATCTGATCGCGGTAATTTACCTGGTTTCGGCTCCCGCCGGCATCATCGCATGGCTGGTGCACAGGATCAATGCACGAAAAACCCGTGAAACGGTTTACCGTTACGCACGCAACGAATTGGTTACAAAAAAATAAAGCCTGAGATCCATGATTGCTGTATTGTATTTTTTTCTCGCATGGGCCATATGGTTGCTGGGAATCCCTTTTATCAATATCATATTGCGGAACCTGGGCCTTGTGAAAAAAAGGAAAACCGGGTTTTCTGTTGAGCTGATCGTTATTTTATGGGGTCTTATCTGCCTGCTTGCGGCATCGGGCTTGTATCTTGCCACCGGCCGGACATCTTCCATTGATGCTTACCAAAAGGAAATATCCCTTTTCAGGGAGGAACTGAACAATAAATTTGCAGACCCGGCCAACAGTCCGCTAAGCGATGAAGACATCAGTAGCTTTTCGGGGCTTGATTTTTTCCCGGTCAGGCCCGCTTATTGCGTGGAGGCCCGTTTTGTTATGAATCCCGTCCCGGAGATCTTCGAAATGGAAACCACAACAAGCCGCCGTCCACTGTATTTGAAATACGGGGAAGTATACTTTAACATTGGAGGCCGGGACCATATGCTTGAAGTATATCGCCCGACTGATGCAAGGAAAGATCTGTCAGTGCAGCAGCATCTTTTCCTGCCCTTCAGGGATCTTACCAATGGCGTGGAAACCTATGGCGGAGGAAGGTTCCTTGATTTGCAGATACCAGCGGGCGAAACGCTTACGGTCGATTTCAATAAAGCCTACAATCCCTTTTGTGCATATAACCATAAGTATTCCTGCCCCGTTCCTCCCATGGTGAATCATCTCGACATTGAAATCCCCGCCGGGGAAAAAAATTTCCGGTCCCGAACAGGAAAGTCTGCTGATGTTTTTTGATTTTTGTTTAATTAATTAACAGATTATCCGGAAGCAGCACATGTTGTGTGCTGTTTTCGGAAAACAGTTTATCTTTGCGCCACATGGAATATTTTCATCGGTTATGCTAAACAAACAAACAGATAAAGTATATATTACCCGTTTATCCAAATTCCTCCCCAATGAGCCTGTTACGAATGAACGAATGGAAGATTTTCTGGGGATGGTCGACGGGGTTCCCTCAAAGGCCAGGTCCCTTATTCTGAGAAACAACAGGATCAGGACACGCTATTATGCCATTGATGAAAATGGAAATTCCACCCACAGCAATGCAGCTTTGGCAGCCGAAGCAGTCAGGGGCTTGTATGGGAATGGATTTACAGCCTCCGACATCGATTTGCTGGCCTGCGGTACCACCTCTCCCGACCAGTTGCTGCCTTCTCATGCCGCCATGGTTCATGGTGAACTGCTTGAGCAGCCGGTTGAAATCGTTTCCATGGCCGGATCCTGTTGCTCGGGCATGCATGCCATGCGCTATGCCTATATGTCGGTATTAAGCGGTGAACGAAAAAGTGCCGTTTGTACAGGTTCAGAAAAACTATCGACCTGGATGCTTGCCCGCAACTTTAAAACAGAACCCGATATTGAGACGCACATCGGTGCCAGACCCATTGTGGCCTTTGAGAAGGCATTCCTGCGCTGGATGCTATCTGACGGGGCCGGCGCGGCACTGCTCAAGCCCGAACCTGCAAAGGATGGTATTTCGTTGAGGATCGACTGGATCGAAAGCGCTTCCTTTGCCAATGAATTGGAAACATGCATGTATGCAGGCGGTGAAAAACTTGCCGGCGGCGGTTTCAGGGGCTGGAGGGAGTTTGATGCCGAAGAGATCAAAGAAAAGACCCTCTTCCTGCTCAGGCAGGATGTAGGGCTGCTGGGCGAAAATATCGTACAGAAAGGAACAGCATATTTTATTGAAATAATCAAAAGAAGGGGGCTTGATGTTAGCAGGCTTAACTGGTTTCTGCCCCATCTTTCTTCAGAATACTTCAGGCAGCGCATTGCTGATGAACTGGTAAAATTTGGAGTTAATATCCCGCAGGAAAAGTGGTTCACCAACCTGACCAGGCTGGGCAATGTGGGTTCGGCATCCATCTATTTCATGCTCGAAGAATTGTTCCATTCCGGCCGGCTCGAAAAGGGTCACACCATCCTTTGCATGATCCCCGAAAGTGCACGCTTTTCATATGTCTATGCCTTGTTAACCGTGGTGTAGGCATATGGCAACAAAAGCAAGGCAGTAGCATAAGAATCCCTTTAACTTCGTATCTTTGTTGCCGCGAAATACTTTGCCATGCTGGTAACAAAGGACAAAATACAGGATTTTATTCCGCAAAGGCCCCCCATGATCATGGTCGACGCCCTGCTCAGCCATGATGTGCGGCAAAGCACCAGCAGCCTGAAGGTTGATCCCGGCAAGCTGTTTTGCAGCGGGGGCGTATTGCGCGAAGAAGGGCTTATTGAGAATATGGCACAGACTGCGGCCCTTCATACCGGCTGGGAGGCGATGCAGCATTACGGAGGGCAGCATGGTTTTAAACCTCCCGTGGGAATGATCGGAGCTGTTAAGAATTTTAAATTATTCCGTTTGCCGGAAGTGGATACTGAACTGACTACCGAGATCAATATCCTGACAAATGTTTTTAACGCTACGATCATCAGCGGAAAAGTCTTTTCGGACCGCGAACTGCTGGCCGAATGCGAAATGCAGATCTTTATTATAGATAATGAATGATGTAAAACCAGGGTAAATTAAAGAATTGAAAAAGCAGGAAGTACCCCAGGATAACGAAGGTTTGCTGGAAGATAAGTTCCGCGAGCTGTGCTATGCCGTTAATGGCGACGGAAAATATGTTACGGTGCATAGTACCGGCTGGTCGCCCAAAAATGCCGCGCTCAGGCAGGCGTGGGAAGAAGTCCATGCCAGGGCTGAAGAAGCCAGACAGGCGGTATTGGCAGGAGAAAAAAGCCCCCTGGCTTATTATATGGAACTGAGTATTATGGATGTCAGGCTGTTGTCGAAATATACGGGAATATCCGGCAGAAGGATCAGGAAGCATATGAAACCGGCTGTGTTTGAAAAGCTTGACAGGGAAACACTGGAATCATATGCCGATGCATTCAGGATCAGTGTGGATGAATTGACTGACACCGGCAGAATTAAAAATGAACATGAAGGAGAATAAGACCGAAATCATCATAGATTTTAAACACTATCAATCGGCGCATTGTGAAAATGGTGTTACATCAAGCCTTCTCAGGCATCATGGGATCGACTTCAGCGAAGCCATGGTCTTCGGGCTGGGCTCGGGGCTGTTTTTTTCGTATTTGCCTTTTTACAAACTGAATGGTTTGCCGGTAATCTCTTTCAGGCCTTATCCCGGGATGATCTTTAACAGGGTTTGCCGTTTGCTCGGGGTGCGGATCAAAAGATACAAATTTGCACGTGATCCGCAAAAAGCCATGGACACACTCGATGCCACCATCGGCAAAGGCATACCGGTGGGATGTCTTGTTGGGGTATATCATCTCACCTATTTTCCAACAGCTTACCGTTTTCATTTCAATGCCCATAACCTCATCGTTTTTGGACGTAAGGATGATGAATACCTGATCAGCGACCCGGTGATGGAGGATACCGTTAACCTTTCGTACAAGGACTTGAAAAAGGTACGCTATGCAAGGGGTACCTATCCGCCAAAGGGCAGGATGTATTATATGACTGATGTTCCGGCGCATTACGACCTGCGTCAGGCCATCCTGAAAAGTCTTGACAAAACCAGCCGGCATATGCTGAATATCCCCATTCCGCTTTTTGGCGTGAAAGGGATCAGGTATATGGCCCGGCGGATGAAGAAATGGCCGGCAAAATTCGGCGAACGCAAGGCATCCCTTTACCTGGGACAGGTTGTACGTATGCTCGAAGAAATTGGCACGGGCGGTGCGGGCTTCCGGTTTATTTATGCAGCCTTTTTACAGGAAGCGGCAAAAGAACTTGACATACCAGAGCTGAATGTGTGCTCTGCAGAAATGACTGAAGCCGGCGACCGCTGGCGCGAATTTGCATTGATTGCCGGTCGCATCTTTAAAGGCCGCAGCAGCGCTGAAGAGTCATATCATGCCGCTGCGGAAATTTTGCTCGACATCGCCCAACGAGAAGAAAGGATTTTTAACCGGCTCAAAATGATCTCAAAAAGCTGATGAAAACGGCTCCCCTCATAGAACTGGAAAATATTAGCAAAACATACCCGGGAAGCCTTGTCCCGGCGGTGGATGCCCTCAGCCTGGCCATCCCCCATCATGCCCGCTTTGGCCTGCTGGGACCCAATGGCGCCGGAAAAACTACCGCCATCAACATCCTTTGCGGGCTGTTGCAATACGACAGCGGTCACATCCGTATCAACGGGATGAGCCTCGAAAAAAAATACAGGAAGATCAGAAGAATGATCGGCCTGGTACCGCAGGACATTGCCCTTTACGAAAGCCTGACCGCCCGCGAAAACCTTCGCTTTATCGGTGAAATGTACGGCCTGAAAGGGAAGAACCTTCGTGACGGGATAAACGAAAGCCTCGAAAAGGTAGGACTTACCCAACATGCCAACAAAGCCGTTAAAGCCTTTTCCGGTGGCATGAAAAGAAGGATCAACCTGGTGGCGGGAATTTTGCATGAGCCCGAAATACTGATCCTCGATGAGCCTACTTCGGGTGTAGATGTGCAATCGAGAAGCCTCATTATGCAACTGCTGTTTGAACTGAACAATAAAGGGACGACCATCATTTATACATCCCATTATCTGGAAGAAGCAGAAGAACTCTGTAACCACATTGCCATCATCGACGCCGGCAAAGTGATCATCAAGGGGGAAAAAGCCGGGATTATTGCCGGTCATCCGGGATGCAACGACCTTGAAAGTATATTCCTTCACCTCACCGGACGAAAGCTCAGAGACTGACGAATGCAAAAACTTAAAACATCCATCATTAAGGAACTGCTCATATTGACGCGGGACGTGGCCGGCCTGGCCATCCTGTTTATCATGCCCGTAGTACTGATCTTTGTGATGGCCCTGATACAGGATACAACTTTCAGGAAAATGGACGAAACCCGTCTTACGGTCCTGTTTATCGATGAAGACAGGTCGGATGTGGGAGCGGCCATTGAAAAGGGATTGCTTGATTCTGACATGATCAGCCTTGAAAAGACCTGGAATGGAGAGCCCCTGGAACCGGAAACACTCGTCAGGCTGGTTGCCGGCGGTCAGTATCAGTTTGGTATTATAATCCCGGATGGACTCACCCGTAAGATAAACCTTAAAGCCGAATACTTTGTCGACAAGGCCCTGGAAGACCCCGAATACCCGGTGGCGGAGCCGCCGGAGGAATTTTCGTCCCTTATCATCTATTTCGATCCGGTGATCAGCCATTCATACAGGGAAACCATCCGGGGCGCCCTCGGAAAACTCACCTACGGCATAGAATCGAGGATGATCTTCGACCTCTTTGCTCAGAAAGTCTCGGAATTGCTTGATGTTGAGGATGTGATGATTTATGATCCCGAAGGGATCATCGGGATAAAGGAAATGAGTGTAAGAAACAAACATACCGAGGTGATCCCGAATTCGGTGCAGCACAATGTGCCTGCCTGGGCAGTTTTTGCCATTTTTTTCATCCTCATCCCGCTTACCGGAAATATCATCAGGGAAAGGAATACCGGCTCCATGCTCAGGATCCGGCTGATGCCCGGTTCCTACTGGATTACCATTATGGCAAAGATACTGGTTTATCTGTTTATCAGTATCATACAGTTTGTGCTGATGCTGATGGTGGGCATTTTCCTGCTGCCGCTCCTGGGCTTGCCGGTCCTTGAATTGGGCGGGCAGATACCGGCCATATTGCTCATGGTGGTGGCTACCGGCCTTGCGGCAACGGGTTATGGCCTTGCCCTTGGATCCATTGCCGGCACCCATGAACAGGCTGCTTCCTTCGGGTCGGTATCGGTGATCATCCTGGCTGCCATCGGCGGGATCTGGGTTCCCGTATTTGCCATGCCTCCCATGATGCAGAAGATCAGCGTGATATCACCCCTGAACTGGGGGCTGGAGGGCTTTTATACAATTTTTCTCAGAGGCGGTGGCATGATGGATGTTCTGCCATGGGTGGCCCTGCTGGTTGCCTTCTGCCTCCTGTCGATGCTTGTGGCTTTTCATTTCCTGAATAAACGGAAAAATTGAAAATATTATCATTACAGGCTTTCTTCCTGTTTGGCTTTCCATCCCGATAATTTTATATTTTAGCCGTCCGTTTGATTTTCTATGAAAGAGGTATTTGCAGGAGCGGAAAACATCATATCCTCACTGGGCTTCACCTGTGAGGAAAATATACAGGCCATCCTTGGGGGCAGATCAGGGATCGCCTATGATGTGAAGCATGAGTATTCGCCGGAAAGCCTTCCCCTGGCCCTTATTGACCGGCAGCGGTTCGGCAGCTTGTCTGCAGGTTTTGACAAAACATATACCTGCCTCGAAAAGATGTTCATTCTTTCTGTGAAGGATTCTCTCACCCGTTGCGGTGTGGATGCCTCCGCCCCGGATACACTTTTCCTGATCACCACCACCAAGGGAAACATCGAATTGCTTGATCCGGCTCAAAAGGCAGCTTACGGGAAAGATGACATATACCTGCACGGGATGGCCGCTAAGATCACACGCTTTTTCAATAACCCAAATCAGGCTGTTGTCGTTAGCAATGCCTGTGTGTCGGGGGTACTGGGCATCCTATACGGACAGCGGCTGATCGGCTCGGGAAGATACCGGAACATCATTGTAAGCGGCGGTGACCTCTTATCGGAATTTATTGTTTCGGGCTTTTTATCCTTCCAGTCGCTGAGCCCCGAAGCCTGCAGGCCATTCGACCGTTCCCGGAACGGGCTCAGTCTTGGCGAGGGCTGTGGAACCATCGTACTTTCGGAAGATCACGGGGTTTTTATCGAAGGAGAACCCATCAGGGTTACCGGCGGTGCAGGCAGTAACGATGCCAACCATATTTCAGGCCCCTCCCGCACAGGGGAAGGCCTGTACCTGGCCATCCGGCATGCGCTAAGGATTTCGGGGATGGATGCCGATGCCATTGACAGTATCTCTGCCCACGGAACGGCTACCCTTTATAACGACGAAATGGAGTCTAAAGCATTTTGTGCTGCCGGGATGGAAAACACCCCCCTGAACAGCTATAAAGCTTATATCGGGCATACACTGGGTGCGGCCGGCGTGATTGAAGCCGCCATCAGCCTGCAATCCATGAAAAGAAACCTGCTCTTCCGCTCAATGGGGTACATTGATCACGGTGTTACGGGAAACATTAATGTGATCAGGCATACCCGGGAAAAACAGATCAAAACATGCCTGAAAACAGGATCGGGTTTTGGTGGCAGCAATGCCGCGGTGATATTTCAAAAAATGTAATTATGCCACTGCTGATAAGGAAATACTGTGATATAGGAAAGCAGCGCGTCGTTGTTGATGGACACATGGTATTCGGGCAGGATGATGATGTTGACTTCAGGATGTTCCTGAAGTCGGTTTACCGGCATTTCAGGATCGATTATCCGAAATTCTTCAAAATGGACGGCCTCAGCAAGCTGGGTTTTTTGACGGCGGATATCCTGCTTGGGGATCTGAACCTGCCGGAAAGCCATGCCGCTGAAAACTGCGGGATCATCCTCACAAATGCCAGTTCATCCATCGATATTGACAAAAAACACTTCGATACAATAAAAACCCGCGAACAATATTTTCCCAGCCCTTCAAACTTCGTGTATACACTTCCCAATATCATGGCCGGGGAGATCGCCATCAGGCATGGACTGAAAGGCGAGAATTCGGTGCTCATCAGCAGGCAGTTCAATCCTGAACTGATCGTCGGCATTACCAGGCTGGCCTTTGAAACCGCCTCACTCACTTCCTGCATATGCGGCTGGGTGGAACTGAATGATGCGCATTACGAATCATTGCTCTTCCTGGTAGAGGAAGATGATGGCGTTCAAAAATCCCCGGAAGATATTATCTTTGACCCCTTAAATCTTATGAAACGCTATAAAGCTTTAAATGAATGGAAGAATTAATTCAAAAACTGAAAGAAGAGATCATTGAGGTTCTGAATCTGGAAGAAATGGAACCTGGCGACATCGACGCCGATGCACCCCTGTTTGGTGAAGGCCTCGGGCTTGATTCCATCGATGCCCTCGAACTCATCGTGTTGCTCGAAAAGAACTACGGCATCAGGATCGAAGATCCCAAAGACGGAAGGAAAATATTTTTCTCGGTCAGGACCATGGCCGAATACATCACCGAGCACCAAAAATAAATGCATGGGCAGGATTGTTGTTACCGGCATGGGGATTATCACCGCCATCGGGAAAGATGCCGGCGAGAATTTTGATGCCCTGCTGGGCGGACGACATGGTATCGGGCCGGTCAGCCTGCTGGAAACACGGCATCGTGATGAGATCCCCGCGGGAGAGATCAAGCAGACCAACCAGGAGCTGGCCGCTCTTTGCGGTATCGAAAACCCGGAACTTTATACGAGGACAGCCCTGCTGGGCATCATTGCTGCAAGGGAAGCATATGAGACCGGCATTGCCCGCTATGGCATTAACGACCATGCCCGGACTGCCCTGGTTTCCTCCAGTACGGTTGGGGGAATGGATAAGACCGAGCAGCATTTTTACGATTTTCTCAGCAATAATAAATATGCCCATTATGTGCATACGCATTATTGCAGCGACAGCAGCATGAAGATATGCGATTACCTGGGTCTGAGACATACGAATGTTACCATCAGCACGGCCTGCTCTTCTTCGGTCAATGCCATATTGTTTGGCGCCAAGCTGATCAGACACGGCCTTGCCGACAGGGTGATCGCCGGGGGCACCGATTCACTGTCGAAGTTTACACTGAATGGGTTTAATACCCTGATGATCCTCGACCGGAATCACTGCCGTCCGCTGGATGCCCGCCGCCAGGGCCTTAACCTGGGCGAAGGCGCTGCCTATATTATCCTTGAATCGGAAAAAATAGCCTTGCAGCATCATAAGGAAATCCTGTGTGAGATATCAGGCTATGCAAATGCCAATGATGCCTACCATCAAACAGCCAGTTCGCCTGATGGTTACGGACCCTATCTTTCCATGAAGGAAGCACTCGACATGAGCGGGCTGAAACCATCACAGATCGATTATATAAACGCCCACGGAACGGGAACTGATAACAATGACCTTACCGAAGGGCTTGCCATCGACCGGATCTTTGCACCCCGGGTGCCCATGGTATCATCTACCAAACCCTTTACCGGACATACCCTGGCAGCCGCCGGTGTAGTGGAAACGGTTTTTTCGATCCTGAGCATCCGGAACGGGCTAATATTTCCCAACCTGAACTTTTCGGAAAAGATCGCCGAACTGAGCTTTGAACCTGTTACGGAACTAACCAGGGCGGAAATCAATCATGTGATCACAAACTCCTTCGGATTCGGGGGCAATGACTCCAGCCTGGTTTTGTCAAAGTATTGATATGAAAGCATACATCAGGGGCATCGGAAATATATCACCACAACGCAGCTGGGATAACAGGCTGAAGGAAATGGAAGTGGCCGGGTACAACAACACGCACCTGCGGAGCATCGAACCTAATTATTCGGAGTATATAAAACCCATCCAGATGCGCCGCATGAGCCGTATCCTGAAAATGGGTGTTGCGGCTGCCGGCAAATGCCTGCGCGATGCCGGGGTGGAGGTGCCCGATGCCATCATCACAGGTACCGGGCTGGGAATGATGGGCGATACCGAAAAATTCCTGGTATCCCTGATCGAAAATGATGAAAGATTGCTAACCCCCACCGCCTTCATCCAGTCAACCCATAACACTGTTGGCGCTCATATTGCCGTAATGCTGAAATGCAACAAGTACAACTTTACCCATGTGAATGATACACTCTCTTTCGAGAACACCTTGCTTGACGGCCTGATCCGGATTAGCGAAAATCCGGCCGAAAAAGTGCTCATTGCCGGGATCGACGAAATGACCGACTCATATTTTACCATTGCCCGGAATGCCGGTTACTGGAAAGAGCGGATTGATGACAGTCTTGAACTGCTGCGGCATGGCGGCCCCGGCTCCATTGCAGGGGAAGGTGCGGCCTTTTTCATTATCAGCGGTGAGCAGCACCCCCAAAACTATGCCCGCTTTAGTGGTGTAAGAACATTCTATAAACCGATTTCCGAAACAGAAACAGATAATTTCATCATTGAATTCCTGTCCGATCACGGACTCGGATTAAAGGATGTTGACATTCTCCTGTCGGGGATAAACGGTGACCCCCGCGGCGACCGCATCTACCGGCGGGTTCATGAAAAGCTGTTCCGCGATAACTGTATCGCCTATTACAAGCACCTCTGCGGCGAATATTATACCAGCAGTTCCTTTGCATCCTGGCTGGCGGCCCTCATCCTCCATGAGCAACATTGTCCAGGATATTTGATCATGAATGATAAACCCCCGCGCAGCCCGCTTAAAAATATCCTGATCTATAATCAGCACCACGATATCAACCATGCTTTAATCCTTTTATCGGCATGTTAACCTTCAGGATGTTCCTGCTGCTTATCCTGCTTTTGTCAGCTTTATTGCTGGCGACAGGATGGGTTTTCCAATTTCTTGATTTATGGCTGGTATTGGTACTGCTGTTGTTGAATGTCGCCTTGCTGGCCACAGGATCATTCCTGGTGTGTTCGGGATTATATGTTCACGCCCTGTGTTCGGCCGGGACGGATGAAAAAAAACTGGCCGTAACTTTCGACGATGGCCCGCATCCCCTGTTTACTCCCATGGTGCTCGACCTGCTCAAGGAAAGAGGAGTGAAAGCCGGGTTTTTTATTATCGGCGAAAAGATTAACGGGAATGAACCGATCATACGGAGGACTATTGAAGAGGGGCATATGATCGGCAATCATTCGTTTGCGCATGTGAACCATTATGGGTTTATGGCTACCCGAAAGATCATTGTCGATCTTAAAAAAAACGAAAGGCTGATCGAAAATGCCTGCGGAAAAAAGGTCAGGCTTTTCAGGCCCCCTTTCGGTGTGACGAATCCGAATATTGCCAGGGCTGTGAAAGTTCTGGACTATAAGGTGGCAGGCTGGAGCATCCGCTCATTCGATACGGTAAAACGGAAGGAGGCAAAGACAATAAAACGGGTCGTAAGGCGTATTAAACCCGGGGGGATAATCCTGTTCCACGACACCCACGAGAGGATCCTTCCCCTACTAATCGCCGTTCTGGATGCCGCCCGTGAGAAAGAATATGAAATCATTCGTCCCGACCTGCTCCTCGGCATAAATGCCTACAGATAAATGAAAACTATCATTGCCTCATTCATCATCTCATTTTTTTTGGCTACCGGCATATATGCCGGTGAAAGGCTTTCGCTGCTCATTACCAATATAAATCCGGCCAGGGGCAAATTATATGTTGCAGTGTATAATTCGGCCGAAAATTATATGGATCCCGGTTCAACCATCTCCCGTGAAATTATTCCTGTTACTGCCGATACTGCATTTGTTGTTTTTGACAACCTTCCTGCCGGGGAGTATGCCATAGCGGTATTTCTCGATCTGAACGGGAACGGCATGCTCGATACAAGAAAAAACGGGATCCCTGAAGAACCCTTTGGCTTTTCCAATGATGCCCGCAGCAAACTGGGTCCGGCAAAGTTCCGGGATGCCTGCTTCTCTTTTCACGAAAGCCGGCAATTGACCATCAAACTGGTAAGTAATGTTAAAAAACAGAAATAAAGTCATCATCGGGGGGTTTGTCTCATTACTCCTGCTTATCGTGTCAACGGGCCAGGCTATTGCCCAGGACGGCTATAGCCCGGTGCAGGATACCGCCCTTTTTGCAGAAAAATTAAAAAAAGCATCAGGCATCACCGGCAGCATCTCCAGCGATTTCCTGCAATTAAAACACCTTGGCTTCCTCGAAGAGGATGTTGAAAGCTCCGGAAGGTTTTATTTCCGGAGGGAAAAACAATTGCGCTGGGAATATACCGCCCCTTTCTTTTACCTGATCATCTTCAGCGGCGATTCCATCATGATCAGGGACGATGAAAGGACCCTCACCTATGATGCCGCCTCCAGTGTTATGTTTCGCGAAATAAACGATGTGATGTTAAACATGGTCAGCGGGAATATCCTTGGCAGCGGGCATTATAAGTGGTCGGCTTTTGAAAACGACCAGAACTATATGATTGAACTAAGGCCGTTGAAGCCCGGCATGAAGGAGTTCCTGGAAAAGATCCGGCTGTTTCTGAACAAAACGGATTTTTCGGTAGATGAACTGCTGATGATCGAAGCTTCGGGCGACTTTACCCACATAAAATTTGTGAATAAACAACTGAATGAAGCAATCCCGGATCACATATTTCACCTGGATTAGCATGTTGCTATTGCTGGCCGGTTGCGGGGCTTTGAAACACCATCATGCTTCCGTAAACGGGGCTGCATCTGAAGCCATTCATGAGCGGAAAGCTTTTACCCCCGTTTTTGAAAAAGCATTATACAGAGCCCGGCTGTCGGTTCACGGGCAGGACCTGCAGGGGCTGATGATGATCAAGGTCCAGGATGACGGCAGCCATAAAGTGGCTTTTTTCAATGAGTTGGGGATGAACTTTTTTGATTTTGAATTACTTCAGGGCGAAAAGGCAAATTATCGCATGCTGCGGGTGAATAATATCTATTCATCCCTCAACAGGAAAAACCTGCTGAAGGCATTTGAGAAGCAATTCAGCATGCTGATGGGCCCGGCCATGCTTCAGTCCCCGGCTTTTGAATACATGGATGATAAGCATGGCAGGCGTTTCCTGAAGGTTGATTCCTACCGCGGCAAAGACTGTTATTATTTTGAAGACAAGCCTGTGCGTTTTTATATGATCACCAATGTGGCCGGCTTGTGCCGGAATGAAAAGGTTGTGATCGATATTTATTATCATGAAGATGAACCAGCCCCCGAAAAGATCCGGATCACACAGGCTGAAATGAAAATATCATTCAGCCTCGAAAAGATCAATAGTCAGTGATCCCGGACAGGCCATGCCTATTATTGTTAACTTTGTGAAATGGGATTGCATACCTTGTATCGTTTTGAAAAGAAAAACCTTTCGGGTGATGAATTCGAAGCACTCATTCGTTTCGATCCGGATCATGAGATATTTGCCGGCCATTTTCCCGGGCAGGCGGTAGTACCGGGTGTTTGCCTGATACACATTTGCCGTGAAGTAGCCTCCCTTTATGCGGGGAGGGATGTTTTGCTGAAAGAAACCGGGAACGTGAAATTCCTGAACTTTATCGATCCGCATAAAAACCCGCTGGTATCCCTTAAAGGCAGTTTTAAGCCAGCCGCAGATGACGCCCGGTCGATGAATGCAGCCATATTTGCCGGCGATGTCGTCTTTTTTAAGTTCAGGGGTGTTTTTGTTTAAGGGCATAACCCTGCCGGGATGCCATTAAAGATGCCTTTTGCCCGGGATTGTTCATCCCGCTTCATTGTTTTGTATTAATTCCCTATTTTTGTTCCTGAATAACCAAATGTTCTTGATTATGAAAAAACTCATTTTTGTCAGCCTGGTACCGCTGCTTGCCATCTTTGTTTTTATTGCAGCACAAAAACCGGAAACCGGCATGATTGTGCAGGAAGATATTGATCTAGGATGGCCGGAAGAGGTCATGGTACTGCTCGAAAATGCCTGTTTTGATTGTCATACCGCCGATGCATCAAATCTGAAGGCGAAAAGCAGGCTTAATTTTTCGAAATGGGACGACTATAAGCTGTCCAAAAAAATTGGCAAACTCGGCGATATCAGCGAGGAGGTAAAACAAAAGAGCATGCCCCCTGCAAAATATGTGAAAGATTATCCCGACAGGGAGTTGACGGATGCTGACATTGGCGTGATCACCAACTGGGCGAATGCTGAAGCAGAAAAGCTTATGCAGGAATAGGGATTCTTATGATCCGGGATCGACGACCGGTGGATCAACTCCCGGAAGATGCTTTTTTCAGGATCCGGGCAATGCGTTTATTGATCAGGCAATGCCATTAATAACGATATTCTTCATCCTGTGGAGTCACCGGTTGGGATACCTAAAAGCAATGACGTAATCCCTGCTTGCATGGAGATCCTGTTATTATCGATAAAGTAAAACTTTTCATGATGAAAAAATTTGCCCGTGCGAGCCTGTTCGTGATCCTGGTCTCTTTTGTAGCCATACAGTTTTTTCGTCCGGAGAAAAACCTGGGCGCTGATGCCGGGCCCAACGACCTGATCATACAGCACCACGACATGCCCGGGGCTTTGCAGGAGATATTCAGAAATTCATGTTATGATTGTCATTCAGGTCATACCCGTTATCCCTGGTATGCCGATATCTCGCCATTTTCGTGGATCATTGACCGGCATATCGCAAACGGAAAGGCCGCGCTGAACCTGAATGAATACGGTTTGCTTGAGGATATTAAAAAGCTCTCGGTACTGAATGATATTTGCGAAGTAGTGGCCGAAAACAGCATGCCTCCGGCCAATTATCTGATGCTTCATAAAGATGCCGCTCTTTCGGAAGATGATGCAGCGGCTCTTTGCGACTGGACAGATGAGGCTGCGATGGACATTTTGCGGAAAAGGAAGAATCCCTGAATCAGGCATGAACAGCAGTGAAATACCATACCGGGAACTTTTTGGCCGCCTGCGCTCTTGTGTCATTGTTCCTACCTATAACAACGGGAAGACCATTGCCGGAGTCCTGAACGACATCCTTGAATATACCCCGGACATTATCGTGGTGGACGACGGCTCAACCGACGAAACGCCTGCTCAACTCCAAGGCTTTAAAAACATTACGCATATCAGGTTCCCTAAAAACATGGGCAAAGGCTATGCCCTCCGTAAAGGATTCGAGAAGGCACGTGAAATGGGGTTTGATTATGCCATCAGCATGGATTCCGACGGGCAGCATTTTGCTTCAGACCTGCCCGGGTTTTTAAGCATGGCCGAAAATGAACCGGGCACGCTGCTGGTTGGCGCAAGGAACATGGTTCTTGCCGGTGCACCGTCAAAAAGCAATTTCGGGCTGAGGTTCTCAAATTTCTGGTTTACGGTTACCACCGGCCTCAGGCTTCCCGACACCCAATGCGGCTATCGTCTGTATCCGCTTGAGAAACTCAAAAAGATCCGCTTCATCACCCGGCGTTTCGAATTTGAGGTTGAGGTGCTGGTGAGGGCTGCCTGGAGAAAGATCAGGATAAAACCCGTTCCGGTTAAGGTTTATTATCCCGCGGCGAGCGAGCGGGTCAGCCATTTCAGGCCTTTTACCGATTTTTTAAGGATCAGCCTGTTGAATACTGTGCTGGTCTTGCTGGCTTTGCTGGTCTTCAGGCCTTATCTGTTTTTTTCGGGATTGACCCGGGCTAAGATCAGGTCCTTTATACGGCGCGAACTCTTTAACCCGCAGGAGTCGAACGGCGTAAAGGTGGCCTCAGTCATGGTGGGGGCTTTCATGGCGGTGGCCCCGGTATGGGGATGGCAGATGGCCATCGCACTGGGCATTGCCATCGCCTTCCGGCTGAATAAGATCATTGTGCTGGCAGCCTCCAACATCAGCATCCCGCCCATGATACCCATCATCCTTTACCTTAGCTACATCAGTGGCGGGATCGTAATGGGAAACGGCACCGGCCTTGGGATGGATGAAGGCATCACCTTCGAATTCCTTACCGAAAACCTGTTCCAGTATGTGGTTGGTTCGGTCGTTTTCGGTGCGGTGCTGGCAGGCATCCTCGGCATCATCACTTATGTGGCATTGCTGCTGTTCCGTAAAAAACAGCCCGGCCTTAAACAGCATAATCCCGGATCGTGATGGGTGGTTTTTTTACTTCCATATATGATTTTTTCATCAGGCGCCCCCTGGCCTTTGTCGCGGCACTGCTGCTCCTGCTTGCTTTCGTTGCGTGGTTTGGCATCAGGATCGGGCTGGAGGAGGATATCAACAAGGTAATCCCCGCCACGGAAGAAAACAGCAGGATGATCACGGCTCTGCAGCATTCCAGGTTTTCCGACAGGCTGGTGGTTTGCATCAGCCTGCATCCGGATGAGCAAGGCCCCGATGCCGGTTTGCTGATCAGCTTTGCCGCTGCGCTTATCGATTCCCTGGAACTTCCCGAAGCACGGCAGTATATTGCCTCGGTGGAAGGGGTTGGATTACAGGATGAGGCTGCCGGCCTCTACAGCCTGTTTTACCGCTATCTGCCCTTATTCCTCGACCAGGAAGATTATGAAACGCTATCGGGGCTCACATCGGATTCTTCCATCAGGCAGTCGGTGAAAAGGAATTATGAAGCCCTTCTGACGCCGGGCGGTTTTGCCATGCGTGATTTTATCCTGAAGGATCCGCTTGGCTTCACCCCCATTGCCATCCGGAAACTTGAAAACCTGAATGTGAGCAGCGACTTCATCCTGTATCAGGATCATATCATGTCTGCCGACAAGCGGAATCTCCTGATGTTCGTGATCCCTGCCCGCCCTTCTACCGAAACAAAGGAAAATGCCAGGTTGCTTGCACTTATCGGGCAGTATGGCGGAAAAATCGCTGCTCATTTTAACGATAAGGCACAGCTTATTTATTTCGGATCGGTGGCCGCCTCGGTCAGCAATGCATCGCGCATCAAGGCCGATATTATCATCAGCGTGGGCATTGCCGGCATTCTGCTGATCATCCTGCTTGGCCTGTATTTCAAAAAGAGATTCCGTTTTCTTTTTATTTTCCTTCCGGCCCTGCTGGGCGGAGGCTTTGCACTGGCCATGCTTTATCTTATCAGAACGGAAGTGTCGGCCATCTCCCTCGGGCTGGGATCGGTCATGCTGGGCATCTCGGTGGATTATGCCATACATTTCCTTTCGCATCTGAGGCATACAGGTTCGGTAAGAACCGTGATCAGCGACATTGCAGGACCTGTGATGATGAGCAGCATCACCACGGCATCGGCCTTCTTGTGTTTGATGGTGATGGATTCGGAAGCACTGCGCGACCTTGGCCTCTTTGCTGCCATTAGCGTGTTCTCCTCAGCCCTGTTCACCCTGGGTATTCTGCCCCGCTTTCTTCAGGATATCCCTCCACATGAAAAAACCCGCAAGCCCAACCGCCTGTTCAACATCATTAACAAAATTGCCACGTATAACTATCACCGGAAAAGAAAGCTTATTTTGCTGATCATCGGCCTGCTGGTTTTGTTCATTTTTACTTCCCGCCAGGTAAAATTCGACAGCAACATGGACCGTATGAATTACCTGGACGATGAGTTACGCCAGGCAGAGAATTACCTCGACAGCATCTCTTCCTATAAACTGCGGTCGGTTTTTGTTGTATCCGCTTCGCCCCGCCTTAACGATGCCCTGCAGGCGAATGAAAGGCTGGTGCCGATTATCGACAGTCTGAATGTCCTGGGTATCGTGAAATCATATAGTTCGGTTCACCATTTTTTTCCGGGAAGCGGGAAGATGCATGAAAGAATCCAGACATGGGATGGGTATTGGACAGCGGAGAAAGTTGATCGACTTAAGTCGGCCCTCATCCGGGCCTCCGGGCAATACCGTTTCAGGGACGATGCCTTTAACGGCTTTTTTGATTGGCTGGAAGCGGGTGCGGCCCCGGCGGAACATGATGACCTTGAGGAGCTCCGGCAGGCATATCTGGACGAATTCATTGTTGAAACCGACAGCCTGACTTTTGTTACCACCCTGCTGAAAGTAAGCCCCGAAGATAAACCTGCCGTGTACAGGGCCTTTGAAGGCCATGAGGATGTGATCGTTTACGACAGGCAGTCGGTAACCGCAGCCTTCATGGAAGGACTGCAGGATAATTTCGACAGGCTGGTGCTGCTGTCTCTGCTGCTGGTATTTGTCATACTGACCCTTTCTTTCGGAAGACTGGAATTAAGCATCATCACGTTTATACCTTTGGTGGTAAGCTGGGTTTGGACATTGGGGATCATGGGCCTGTTCGGCATCCGTTTTAATATTTTCAATGTGGTGATCTCAACTTTCGTTTTCGGGCTGGGTATCGATTACGCCATCTTTGTTATGCGCGGCCTCCTGCAGGAATACCAATACGGCCGAAAAAAACTTGATTCCTACAAAACATCCATTCTGCTTTCGGGTATCACCACCATTGTGGGTATTGGCGCCCTGATATTTGCCCGGCATCCCGCTCTTCATTCCATTGCAATATCAGCCATTACCGGCATAGCTTCCGTGGTGCTGATCACCTTCAGCCTGCTGCCCCTCCTGTTCAGTTTTCTGGTAAGGCACGAAGGAAGGATAAGAAAGTGGCCCGTTACCCTGAAAGACTTTATTTTCTCCGTCAATACCTTTTTAATATTCCTGTTTGGGGTCATCATCCTGAACATTGCCGGCCTGCTGCTGAAATACCTTGTGCCGATCAGTACGAAAAAGAAAAAACTGATCTTCCATCAAATGCTTTCACTGGCCTGCTGGACCATTGTATATGGGTCGGTCAACATCAGGAAGACATTGTGGAACAGGAGCCGGGAAGACTTTAAAAAACCTGCGGTTGTTATATGCAACCACCAGTCGCATCTCGATACCGTGCTCAATATCATGCAGAACCCAAGGATGATACTGCTTACACATTCATGGGTGCAGAAAAGCATTTTCTTTGGATGGTTTGTGAGGTTTGCCGATTTCTATTCGGTAAGTTCAGGGATCGAACCCATCATGGACGACCTGCGCAGGATCACCCAAAAAGGGTATTCGGTTTTTATTTTTCCGGAAGGCACCCGTTCCCGGAATTTAGAAATAGGGCGTTTTCACCAGGGGGCTTTTCACCTCGCCAGGACCCTCAATATGGATATCCTTCCTGTGATCTCCTATGGTTCGGGCAATGCCATGCCCAAGTTCGAGCCTTTCCTTAAAACATCGCCCGCCACCATGACCATCCTGCCAAGGATCACCCCTGACGATCCCCTGATTAAAGACAATACCCTGGCAACATCCAGGGCTGTGCGCCAGTATATGAAAAATGAATATGCTCTTATCAGGAAAAAAATTGAAACGCCGGCGTTCTACCGGAAGTTGGTGGTCAGGAATTATCTTTTCAGGGGGCCTGTGCTTGAGTGGTATATGAAGATCAAGATCAGGATGGAGAGGAATTATGTGCTTTTTCATGATATTTTGCCCCGTGAAGGACTGATCACGGATATCGGCTGCGGATACGGCTTTATGGCGTATATGTTGCTGTTGATGGCTCCCGGAAGGAGATTCATTGCCTACGACTATGATGCCGACAAGATTGATACCGCCAGCCATTGTGCCCTCAATGACGGCCGGATCAAATTTTTCAGGGGTGACATCACGATGATCAAGCCTGAAGCCAGCGATGCCTTTATCATGGCCGACGTTTTGCATTATATGCGTTTTGAAGAACAGGAAAAGCTCATTAGGCGTTGTGTTGAAAAGCTGAATAAAAACGGGGTGATCATTATCCGCGATGCCGATCCAGGCATGAAGCGCAGGCAAAGGGGTACCGCTATCTCGGAGTTTTTCTCCACCCGCCTGGCTTTCAATTTAACGCTCGATGAGCATAAAACACTGTATTTTACACCCAGGGAAGCATATGAAAAGATCTTTGCCGGACTTAAGCTGGATGTTGAGATCATTGATGAGTCAAGCCTGACATCGAACCTTATATATGTGTTAAGAAAGAAGCATGAATAATATTGATGTGCTGATCATTGGCAGTGGGCTGGGTGGCCTCGAATGTGGCCTGATCCTGAGCAGGGAAGGCATGAAAGTTTGCGTGCTGGAGCAGCATCACAGCATAGGCGGCAACTTGCAGACCTTCACACGCGACGGCTGTGTGTTTGATACCGGCATGCATTATCTGGGAAGCCTGGGTGAGGGCGAATATCTTCATAAATATTTTTCATTTCTTGGCCTGGCCGGCAAACTCAAACTGCGCCGGCTCGATGCGGATGCCAGCGACGTGCTGAGCTTTGATGGCGACGATACCCTGTACACGCTGGCGCAGGGTTACGAAAATTTCGTAAACCGTTTGTCGGCCCAATTCCCGGATGAAAGCAAGGCCGTAGAAACCTATATGCGGGAAGTGCGCACGCTGGCGCAAAGTTTTCCGCTATACCGGTCCGGGGCAGCCAGCTCCTATCACCTGCCCGTGGCCTTGCTCGAACGATGTGCAACCGGGTTTATCAGGGGCCTGACCAACAATGAGCGCCTGCGCAATATTCTTTCGGGCTCGCTCACACTGTATGCGGGAAATCCCGAAATTACGCCTTTGTATATACATGCCTGCATGCGCGAATCACTCACGCAAAGCTGCTGGCGGCCGGTCGACGGTAGCGCGCAGATCGCCGGGCTTTTGGCAGCAGGGATTACGGATAACGGCGGCACGATCATCACCTCCGCCAGGGTGAAGGAGATCATCGTGGAAACAGGCTGCGCACGCGGTGTGGTGCTTGAAGACGGGCAAAAACTTTTTGCCGGCAGGATCATCTCAAATGCCCACCCGGCAGCAACCCTCAACTTGATCCCCGAAGACGGGGTGAGAAAGATATATCGTAAAAGGATCAGCGCCCTGAGCAATACCTGGGGCGTGTTTACCCTCTATGCCGTGCTTAGGAAGGGGACTTTCCCTTACCTCAACAGCAATTATTTTCATTATAATCAAAAAGGTATCCTGCATGCGCGTCATGATGTGGCAGCCTGGCCCGATAATTACTATTTTTACACCCCGGCTGTTTCAGGCAACGGCGAATTTGCTGAATCGCTGGTGATGATGGCCGATATGCCTTTTTCGGAAGTGGCCGCGTGGCGCGATACCACACTTCATCACAGAGGTGAAGGCTATCAGGATTTTAAACGGCAAAAGGCCGAAAAAATGCTGGATGCCCTCGAAAGACGGCTGCCGGGAATAAAAGGAAAGATCAGCAGGTTTTATGCCTCAACACCCCTGACTTTCCGGGATTATACAGGGACCTTCGAGGGTTCGGCATATGGAATTATGAAAGACTGCAACAACCCCCTTCGATCTATCATACTGTCTGCGACAAAGGTCCGGAACCTGTTTTTTACGGGTCAGAACCTGAACCTTTACGGGGCGTTGGGGGTGAGCGCCGCAGCCGTGATCACCTGTTCGGAGATCCTTGGCCTTGAATACCTGACAAAAAAAATAGCAAATGGCTGACAGAAAAAAGAGAAGGCGGCGGTGGTTGTATGTTCCCGGGGTGATCATCCTGCTCATCCTTATATTTATCATCTGGTTCAATGCCGTAACGAGAATAAGTCCGCCCACCGAAATGGACCCGCTCAGCATGGGCTATGAGCGGCAGGCTGTTGGACCAAACCATTTTGTGAGCGGTGGCAACCGCCTGCTGATGAACGACCATGGCTTGTGGGAATTGTATATCCGTGGCGATGCCTTCGAAATGGGCATCGTCAACGGGTTGTTGTGCAGCGAACTCATCCGCAGCCAGGAAGATGCTTTCGTGGATCAGATCAGGGTGATGGTGCCATCCGAACGCTGGCTGCGCTTCCTGAAATATTTCATCGCCTGGTTCAACAGGAACCTCGACAGCCATATCAGGCAGGAATACCTGCTGGAGATATACGGCCTTTCGGCCTTTGCTTCGGACAACTATGGCTTTATCGGGCCCAATTATAACCGCATCCTGAATTACCATGCCGCCCACGATATCGGCCACGCCCTGCAGAATATGAACCTGGTAGAATGCACGGCCTTCGGTTTATGGGATGAGCGGTCGGCCGGAGGAGAGTTGCTCATTGGCCGCAATTTTGATTTTTATGTGGGTGACGAGTTCGCCAGGAATAAGATCATCGTTTTTGCCGCTCCCGAAAATGGGTACAAGTATGCCAGCATCAGTTGGGCCGGCATGACCGGGGTGGTGTCGGGCATGAATGAGAAAGGACTCACGCTGAGCCTGAACTCTGCCAAATCAGACATCCCCTACGGGGCACGTACACCTGTATCGATCATTGGCAGGGAGATATTGCAGTATGCTTCGAACATTGAAGAAGCCCTGGCCATTGCCGAAAAAAGGGGGTCATTCGTTTCGGAAAGCTTTCTGGTGGGATCGGCGGCTGATCATAAGGTGGTGGTTATTGAAAAAACCCCGGATATAACGGCATTGTATGATCCCGATACCAATTTTATTATCCTCACCAACCACTTTCAGTCGGAAATACTGAAGAATGACCCCCTCAACCGCGAAAACCTTGAAAACGAAACTTCGCTGTACCGTTACAGGCGTGTAGAGGAATTGCTTTCGGTGGCCCGGCAAAGCAACCCGGACGACGCTGCAGGCATCCTTCGCGATACCAAAGGGATTGGCGGCGATGATATTGGCCTGGGCAATGAAAAGGCCATCAACCAGCTTATTGCCCATCATTCGGTTATTTTCGAACCCGCCGCCAGGCGGATGTGGGTCAGTACCGCACCCTGGCAGCTGGGCAATTATCTTTGCTACGACCTTGATACGGCATTTGCTTATTTTGGCAAAAGGGCCGAAGGGCATGCCAATTATCTGGAGGAACTCAGCATTCCGGCCGATCCCTTCCTTGAAACAAACGCCTATGCGAGATTCATTGAATACCGGGCACTGCTGGTTGAATTTCAGCAGGCGGTAAAGGAAGGCCGGCAGATGGATGATGAAGATGCCAAAGTGGCGCAATTTATACTGTCGAACCCGGGATTCTTCCTGGTGCACGATGTGCTGGGCCAATACTATCAGGAACTGGATCGCTGCGAACCTGCCCTGCATCATTACAGGAAGGCCCTGACGCTTGAAACAGCATCCGCCGGCGAACGGCAGAAGATCATGCAACGAATGGAGTTATGCAGCCATGAATGAAAGAATAAAACACATCCCCCGTATTGAAACCTTGCCGCAATCCGAAATACGAAAATACCAGGATGCGGCCCTGAAGGAAATGCTTGCCTATATCGGTGAAAAGTCGAAATTCTATTCTTCCCTGTTTAAGGAACATGGCATCGATACAGGAATGATACACGGCCTCGACGAGCTTCCGCTGCTTCCCGTAACCACCAAGGAAGACCTGCATGTGCGAAATGAGGATTTCATGTGTGTGCCCCGTGCAAAGATCATCGACCTGATCACCACTTCAGGGACCATGGGCGATCCGGTGACCTTTGTCATGACCAACCATGACCTCGACAGGCTGGCCTATAATGAAAGCCTTTCGTTGTCGTGTGCCGGGACAGATGAACATGATGTGTTTCAGCTGATGACGACCATTGACCGGCGGTTCATGGCCGGGCTGGCTTATTTTTTGGGGGCCAGGCGGCTCGGGGCCGGCATCGTCAGGGTGGGCAACGGCATGCCCGAACTGCAATGGGATACCATCCGGAGAATGAAGCCTTCCGCCTTTATCGTGGTTCCCTCTTTTCTGCTGAAATTGATCGAATATGCCCAAAACAACGGCATCAACTATCACGAATCAGGGGTGCGTAAAGCCATCTGCATAGGGGAGACTTTGCGAAAGCCCGATTTTTCGCCAACAACCCTTGGCAGGAAGATCCTCGAAAAATGGGATCTCGACCTTTATTCAACCTATGCATCAACGGAAATGAGCACGGCCTTTACCGAATGTGAACATAAATGTGGGGGGCACCAGCACCCCGAACTGATCATCGTGGAATTTCTCGACGACAACAACCAGCCGGTTGGCGAAGATGAGGCGGGTGAGGTGACCATTACCACCCTGGGGGTGGAAGGAATGCCGCTGCTGCGCTTTAAGACCGGCGACATCTGCTACCATTATACCGCCCCCTGTGCCTGCGGACGAACCACCACCCGGCTCGGCCCCGTGATCGGACGCAAACAGCAAATGATCAAGTTCAAGGGCACAACACTATACCCGCCGGCCCTTTTCGACATACTCGACAATTTTGACGGCCTCGACAGCTACCTGGTGGAGGTATTTACCGGCGAGCTGGGCACCGACGAGATCCTGATCAGGATCGGTAGCAGGCAGGCCGGCGATGCATTCGCAGCGAAATTGAAAGATCACTTCAGGGCAAAATTGCGTGTTGCACCTACCATCATCTTTGAAAGCCGGGAGGAAATAGAAAAATTGCGCTTCCCCGAAGAAAACAGGAAAGCCAGCCGTTTTATCGACAGGCGAAAGAGATAAACCCGTCGCCGCTCCGGCAAAAAACAAGAACCTGCTTTACAAATGTTTAAAATCGATATACCTTTGCAATAGATATTTATGTTAAACGGCTATGTTGAATTAAAAATGAACATCATGAAAAAAATCATTCTTTTAGCAACGCTGCTCCTGACCTTTTCTTTTACGCTCAGGGCGCAGTACACCACTGCCGATGTCTTTAAATCAGGAAACATCACCTTTTACGGGCTTGACTTTTCGAACATCAGGCTGATCGGCTCGGATGGGTTTTCAAACCCTTATGTGATCAAAACACAGTTTTTCGATTCCTGGAACAACCTTTTCCTGTCGGAACCCGATAAATATGACGTTGCGGGAACCTTTTACAAGTCGGGGGTTAAAACCAGCCTTGATTTGGTGTCGGAACGCAACATGCTGCCCGACCCGCTCGAACTGGTCATCGATCAGGATTATACTTTTGGCGAGGACAAGGTCAGGGCGATCATCCGTGAATATGATACCGGTGTGGATGAAGGGATCGGCCTGGTGTTTATCATGGAAAGTTTCGACAAGCGGGCGGAAAGAGGATACTTCTGGGTAACTTTTTTCGATCAGTCGAACAATGAGGTACTGTTTACCAAAAATGTCAGCGGCAAGGCGGGCGGTTTCGGCCTGCGCAATTACTGGGCCAAGAGCTATTATAACGCGATGAAGGATATAGGCAAGAAGTTGTGGAAGGAATGGTCGAAGAGTTACTGATCAGCCAACGGCTCTGTATATAAATAATGCCAGACACGCAATTTGCATCCCGTAATTCCGTTGTCCTGAAATCATTTTCTCTATTAGAAAAACCTTGCAAGATGCAGAAAATTTCTACTTTTTTATTGTTGCTGTTCATTGGCATTCTGCCTTTCCGGGCTTTCTCACAGGATCCGGATGTATTGCTCGACAGCAGGGACGGAAATATTTACCTGGTTTTGCGTTTTAACAACCAGTGGTGGATGTGCCAGAACCTGCGATACGATGCCGGCCCCGGAAGTTCCTGTTATGAGGATGACGAGATCAACTGCATGCTGGCAGGTCGCTGGTACACCTGGGAAGCTGCCGGCAAGGCCTGCCCTCCTGGCTATCGCCTGCCAACCGACGAGGACTGGAAGGCCCTTGAGTTGTTCCTTGGAATGGACAAGGCCGACCTGGACAAGAAATATAACCGTGATTCAGGCACCATTGGAAAATTCCTGAAATCCGGCGGCGGACTGGGATTTGATGCGGAGTTTGCCGGGGTGGTCAACCCCCATGGAAATGATTCATACTTCACGACCCATGCCTATTTCTGGACAGCCACCGAATATGATACCAACAACGGCTGGGCAAGGGTGATGGAAAAAACCAAAAACGGCATCGACCGGCAGGTAATAACGAAAAACTACGGTCTCACGGTGCGCTGCGTGAAAGATGCGGAATAGCGCGCTTATCAATATAGCTTTTCAAATTTAACCGACACATTGGCCGTCTGGAAATTGATCCCTCCGCCCGGGAGCGGATCCCCTACCGGGATGGAGGTGTCGTAAGGCATGGGCAGAGCGGGGATATTGCCGTTCAGCGTATTATCGAGTAATTCGATGGTGGTAATGTTCACCAGGAAGTTGGCCGGGTTTGAAATATTCAGTTTCAGCAGGGCGATGTTTTCCACGTATTCCCACGTTCCCTGCTGGGCTTCATTGCTTTCGCCCACACAAACATAATAGGAAGTAAAGTTCTGACGCAGTTCAAGGGCTGCATTGCCGGCATCATCGCAGGGCGCTGCCCCGAGCAGTCCGCCGCCGACAAACAAGAAAGCATCGTCGCCTGCCAGGTAATGGTTGGTGTCGCCGTTCACGATCACGGTAATGGGATCGTTAAAACGTGATTCGATAAAGGCGTAGGTGCCCACCAGGGGGTGAACGGACGGCGGTTGTCCGTTGCCGTTGTCGTTTTTGTCTTTCTTGCATCCCGGGGCAATAATTATCAACAGGATGATGGCCAGCAGGCCGGCGAAAAATGAATCGGTGCTTAATTTGTTCACGGCGATAGCTTTTTTACAAATATATGCAATAAGATCTCTTTATCATCTTTCATGGGGATTGTTTTTTTGTTTGTTCCGCTGGCCGGAGTAAATAATATAAAATTCTGTATTCTGTATGGTCGATGTAATGTTCGATGGAAGATTTTTTCATTTAAAGTGCGACATTTTTGCTTTTTGGGTATTAACAAGTATACCCTTATAGCAAAAGATATGAGAAAAGAAATTGAAAGCCGTTTGATTGAACTGTGCGTTGGAGTCAATAAATTAATACCGGAACTTCCCAAAGGTGTATTAACGATGAGCCTTGGTGACCAGCTTATACGTTCTGCCAGCAGTGCGGCACTTAACTACGGAGAAGCACAAGGAGCTGAATCCAGGAAAGATTTTATTCATAAGACGAGCGTGGTACTAAAGGAGATGCGGGAAACAAGTATTGGTCTGCAAATACTTGCAAAAGCAGGGATGGATGGAAAGGAGATTGAAATCGCTAAACTTGTGGATGAATGTGGCCGGTTAACAGCCATATTCCAAAAAACAGTGACGACTGCGCGTAAAAATAAATCGTAAATCGATCAGATATTTCTATTATAAATTCCTCATCACATTTTAAATTTCACATACAGAATACAGAATTTTATATAGTCCCTCCTTATCAACCGGTTTTTGCATGTTGTATTAATAAAAAAAAGCTGTATTCAGAATAATTGGCATAATAGAATTGTTTACTGAGCCTGATTGAGGCCAAGAATATTTCAAAAATCGGGCATAAAAAATCCTCAAGTATGCGTTTGCGAGCACTTTCCATCCATTTCTTCAGGTTCCAACCCGAAGCAGCCAGCATGGCATTGATCTGTGGAGAATCCTGTCCATTATAGTAGTTATTCTGCATACGGTGATCTTGTTTCAGATGGCCAATAACAGGCTCTATAGCTGCTCTTCGACGAAATTTTTTTCTTTTGGTGCGTTTTTTTGAAGCACTGTCCCTGACTGATGGTTTAGAAGGAGTTGATATGGTTACTCCGAGAATTTCTTTTGGTCCTCTGCCTCCACGGTCATATAAAAGCTCTT